>JAGMFA010000084.1 GCA_023127875.1 Candidatus Zixiibacteriota bacterium | reverse complement strand
AGTTATTATTTAACAAAGCACTAGGTACCTTAAACGTCACAATGTGAAACGACTTCAAAGATTCATCTGCATCTTTTTAGACATTGTTGAAATTATTTATTGCATTTAAAGTTTCGTTGGTGTCCTTCTTATGAGGTATCATCCCTCTCATCCAGAACGGTTGAAAAGTTTTCTTGAGCTTTTCGATTCTTTGAGCAGTAACATGTGGATTGAAAAGGATTTTGCCTCGTCGGCTTTTTTCTTTTGTTTTTTCATCGGTTAACCGCAAGAAGTTATCCATAAATTTCTCCCTTGCGTATGCATCCATACGGATTTTATTTTAAAAGAATCATCTTGTTCGTCTTCTCAAAATCGTCAGCAGAAAGTTGATAAAAGTAAATTCCGTTTGAGACAGAAGTTCGTTGTTCATTGGTGCCGTCCCAGGTTATGGTATAGGCTCCTCTCTTTTGCTCTTGATCCACCAAGGTTTGAATCTTTTGTCCTAAAACGTTAAATATCTCCAGTTTAATGTGTCCATCCCGGGGAACAAAATATCCAATCTCAGTTGTGGGATTGAAAGGATTGGGATAGTTTTGCTTTAAGACATAATCTGAGGGCGACCTTTCTGTGAATTCCTCTTCTACGTCTGCCGGGCTGACAAAAAGGTCGCAGGTTATGGTATCACCGGAATTGGAGATGTTCGCCACTGCCACATATGTCTCCGTTTCCGCATAGCTTTGGCTGTTGGGAGCGGAGCTTCCGTTGAATGTCCTTTGATTAAGACTTCTAGGATAAGGGTCGTTCGAGTAGTTCACATAGCCAAAGGGAATAGTTGATTCCAACTCCCATAATCCATCAGATTGCTCTAAAGCCACCTTGTAGTGACCGTAAGAGGTGTGTCCGGGGTACCATTCATCGTCGTTTGCTCCATAATCACCTATGCTTTCATCCACGTGCCAGATCAAAAGCCCATGATGGGGAAGAGCAGAGTCGTACCCGGTTTTTTGTCTGTTAACCACCAGAAAATATTCATTAAGAGGTGAACCGGAGGTCCAAAGTTTATAGGCTACGGGAGAGTTCTCAATGGCTGGGATTTCTACGTCGCTGGTGTTGCTGGCCACCACGGTGGCACTAACGTATCCCAGTTTGGTCATGCACCAGGCGTCCGGGTGGGCTGGGGAGTCTCCCAGATAGCCGTTCCAGCTTCCCCCAGCCATCAGGCTCCATTGTCCTATTCCGTATGAACTGTAGTCTGTGTCGTAAAGGTCGGGCAGTCCGAAAACATGACCTAACTCATGACAATAAACCCCACAGGTCATGTCGTAAGGAGAATACCAGTATTCCGGCTGGATGGTATAGTCTCTCACCTTTACCCCGTCTGCCGCAGTCCAGGGCCAGGGAACTGACCATTTATGCGACCATATGTCATTGGGATTTTGGGTCAATTCCGCCCCTGGACCCGTATGAACCACGATTAGAGCATCCACATATCCATCAGAATCGTTGTCGTAGTCGGAGAAATCCACAACAGGATCCGCCAAAGCTACAAGATCCTCCACTAATTTTTGCGAATTCTGAGGATAAGCTCCCATTCCGTGCAGGCCGTTAACGTAATATACATACGTCTCCGGTGCAGTCTTCCAACCGGTGGCAGAAGGTAGATTGACCGTAATAATATCCAGCGCTCCGTAAGAAACCTCCTGATAGTAGTGATGCACACAGCCCTGCTGATTTTCGAGGATCAGAGTATCAAAAAACGACCCATTGACTGAGGATGGATTATCTGAGAAATCGACTAACAGGACTAAAGCTTTAAATGATCCCACTGGACCGGTGCCGGTAGGGTAGACTTCGCTTGCCGGATGCAGACTGGGTTGATCGATTCCTTTTTCCTGCATAAATCGGGGATTAAGAAGATGCTCCGGCACAGGAACCTCCCCTAATATCATCTTTTTTTCCAGATCCGGATGGGGTGGCATGGCAAGAGATTTTAAACTTGCCAGACTTAACAAAAACATAATCAGAAGTATTGAACAAATTTTATCTGCGTTTTTCATCTTCTCCCCCCTTTCTATTTACACACCTTAAGGGAGTGTTGAAAAACTCTCTTGGCAGGGCTAAATGCCCTACCCTATGGGTTGCAAGTCATTGTTGCCTATAGAGGCGGGAATTTATCCCGCCCCGAATTGCGGCTTTTTTAACAAACCCTTAAAAGGCATCAACCCTTTTGATAAATTCACTTTAACTCAAAAAATTATTATCAGAATTTTTCAGATGGTGTCCCGAACCGAATCGGGCTCGGGACACCACCTGACCTGAGATCCGGAGATTTATTTCTTGTTCTTTCTTCGGTTGGTCACTCTCTTTCTCCGGGTAGTGGTCTTGCGAGTGTTTCTGGTTTTCCGCATTCGTATCACCCCCCTTCTAAGTTTAGAAACGGAAGCCATTGGAGATGGCCAAACTGACCCCCTTGCTATTGGTAGGCCACAACCCCTTTTGATTGGCTATTCCAACGTCCAAATGATATGTACCCAAGTTTAATCCCAGTCCATTGGCAACGGTTACACCTTCATTTCCTCCAACCGAAATGCCCCCCCGCACATCCAGCCAGCTTAACACCTTGTATTCTGCTCCCAGAGAAGCTCTCAGCTTCTTAGATACTCCCATTCCTTCTTTGAAACCCTGCTTTAGATCAAAAGCTAAAAGATACCTTTTTCCCTGATAAGCCACTCCCATATGCATCAATGTGGGCACCCGGGTGGTGAAAGGATCTATATCTTCGGTATAAGACTCCTCAATAATCATGGAATCTGCATCAAAGTGTTCCGCCAGAACAGAGTCTATTTGCACCTGATAAACTTTCTTTTCGGTCTTTTTATTCCATTTGATCCGGTTTATCAGATTGAAAAGGGATAGACCGAAGGTCCAGTTATCCTTATACTTTAAAGCCAGACCAAAGTCTAATCCATATCCCCGTCCCCCGCTGGCTGACTGAACAAGAAAATTCCCCTCTCCGCTGACTCCGGTCTCTAAGGTGAAGAGTTCCCCCTCAGCTTGGTTTACCTTTTGATAGATCAATCCTCGAACGTATCTGGCGCTTATCCCACACGAAATCTCACTGTTACCTTTTTTCAAAACGGATCTACCGTGGGAAAGCCTGATATCCATTGCCGCATAAGCTTCTCCATTGGACCCGGAGAGAAGTATGGTGTCGTTGATTTCATTTCCGAAGAAGAGAACGTCAAGCGGGTCCTTGGGAAACAAAAGATCGGACGTTACTCTTCCGGAGATGGCAAAGGCGTATCGTCCCTCGGAGATACCCAGAGCCAAAACGTCGGCATCCAGTGAGAGATTGAACCCTTCTTTAGGGATGGAATTCAAAATGGTTTGCTTGTCCTCCGAGGTGAGGAACTTGCCATTATATTGGTTATACTGTTTTAGATTGAAGCTGTTGTTATTGGCATTAATGCCCAGCGAAAATATCATCCAGCTTCTTTCTGAGTTTTTAGAGAGTCCTAAGTTGGCGGGATTCCAGAACGCTGACTCTACTCCCTTGGCGATCTGAGTATATGCTCCCCCCATTCCTACGCTTCGACCAGAAGATAAGCCGGAGGCGAAAAGTTGTTGAGGGATGAGCAAAATTAGACTAAGTGTCCCAATGAACAGTTTGGTCTTCATCCGGTTATTCCTTCTTGTTCTTTACATCCAGTTCTAAATAAGATGTTATCTTTATGAAGTCTGCCGACGAAGCCTTAATGGTTTCTTCATTGGTGCCAGGGAAATTGATAGACCCCGCCATATAAAAAGGTGTATTCGTAAATACCTGAAGCTCCTGGTGACTTACACTTATTTCGGTCTGAGAGAAATTTGATTCCTTCACCGAACCATCATAGTTTAACTCTCCTTCGGGAACGTTCACCGGACCGATGAACAGATTCGGAGATGAAAAGAGATCTTCTTGGTTTTGGGAGAAAAACATCTTTACTTCCGCTCCCAGGGGGAGATGGCTTTCGATCTTCAATATCACCTTGCCAAAATTTATCTGATCCTCGATCAACTCCTTCACATCATCGTCCACCTCGTCGGAGTCTTGGTCAATTTGAACCTGACACGAGTCAAAAATCAATTCAAGGGGAGAGCTGACCATTATTTTGCCAAAGAAGAAATCCTCCTCTCGCACTATCCCGTCGGACTGCCCGTCTCCGCAGATAATCTCTCCTGTGACAGTGAGGGTCTGGGGAACAGGATTTAATAATGATTCTAACTGATCCTCGAAAATGGAGGTGATTGCAGTCCCAAATGGACCACCTGCCTCAATTTCGGCCTGAAGACTTAGGTTCTGTCCTTTCTCTCCCTGGATGTCCACTGACAAATTAGCTGGAAGATCGACACCATTGTGAATTTCCAAGTTTAAGTTGGCATTGGTTAGGTGGGCTGATTCAAAACCGGGAGGGATTTCCAGTTGGCGGGTGATTGGGTCTATCTCCACTCTGGTGGACTCGATTATTCCGCAAATCTGGCTGAAGAATGTTTCGGAGAGAGTTGCACCCACACTGACTGAATCTGAGGATTTAAAATCAATCAGTTCTTCCCCTGATCCCGGTGACAAGATTTTGGTTTGAACTTTAACTTTATTCCCCCCCTCTGGTCTGAACGTGTATCCATCTAAAGTAAGATTCAGATCAGTATAACCTGAAACTGGCAGATTGCTAATAAAGGATAAAATCTGATCATCCTTTTCTAACTCAGGAAAATCAACCTGCACATCTGCTCCTAAATTGGTAAAGTTGCGTAAAAATAGATAGACTGTGCCACTCTTGATCTGAGCACTGTCGATAATGCTGTTAGTGGGGAGGGTTATGGTTTCCTCTTTGGATAAGTCAAAAGAAGGAACTTTAGCCGTTCCTTGAATAACCCTCAAGCTATCCACGGTGAAGTTTAAAAACAGATATTTGTCCTCCAGAGTTTGAATTTCACCACCGGGAGTAGATACTTTTATTTGAAAGCCCAATCGGTTGGAGAATGTCTGGTCAGTAAAGATTATTTCTTGAGTATTCGAGTCTCCATCATCAATCCCATTCGGTAGAATTACGGTATGCAAAGTATCCTGAAAACTGCGGTCGATTATCTTTATCTGAACCAAATCCAGATCCAAACCCAGTTGGTTGCTCACGGTTAAAGTGGTAAAAGCTTCTTTGACCGTGACCTGCGAGAAAGTGGAGAAAGTATCCAGATCTTTTTCTATGGTGGCAGTACAGGGTGGCACTTCACCCGGCTCCCCATCATAGAATTCCGTTATGTAAAATATCATCTGGCGGGATTCAGAGGTGTGGATGTTTATGATCCCCAGCGTGTCCTTAAAGTTAATGAAAGTAGAATCACAGTGCAGTTTGTCCACTAACCTGATGGTATCCAAGTCCTCCTCAAAAAAGAAGTAGGGATTTCCCAGGCTGTCTACCTTAAGATATGGTTCATCCATTTTGTCTATTAGGGTGACCATGTCGTAATACTTGTTGACCAGCGGCACACTCAGCTTCACATTCCAGGTGGGGGCGGCGGGCTTCTCTATGGAGCACTGGAAAATTACAAGAGACAAAAGAACTATCAAAAGCAGTGTCCAAAATGAAAGCCGACGTTTATTCCTTCTTTCATGTTCTATGAATACTGGGGACTTATTATTCCGAATCATTCCGCCTTTCGAGTGATAAATGATCGATTATCTTTGTGTTCGTTTTAAGAAAAACCAATATTGACTTTTTGGCTTAAAGCTTATGGATACATTTTTTTGGGGGCTTAATAACTTATAAGCAATTGCTATGCCAGATAGAGTCGGGTCTAAGAAATTCGTTTAAGTCTTTCAGCTAACTCTTTTTCTGATAATTGATTAGCAAAGACCACATATAGAGAAAGAAGGTTTGAGAAGCTATCAAAAATTAGGCAAACTTATGGGATTTTTTCAATAACCTATGGGCAAATCTCCAGATTTCTTCAGTTTACCCAATTTAAGTCATGTAGGTCAACCATGCCCGCCCTTCGATAAGCTCAGGGTGGTGAGCGAAATCGAACCAAAGGGCTGGTTGATCCATATGGATCAACCAGGCTTCGCCATGCTTGACCTACAAAATTTTCTTCTGTTTACCCAATTTAAGTCATGTAGGTCAACCATGCCCGAAGGGCTGGTTGACAAATAAGGATTTTTCTACAAAATTTTCTTCGGTTTACCCAATTTAAGTTATCGACAGAGGGTTAAAAATGATTTAGGGGAGTTACGGGGAATCTTTTGAAAAATAGAGGAAAGTAGGTGGACATGGATGCCCGACTATTATTCGACAGTTGGCTCGTATAAGCTTCAGCCTGTGTTGTCATATCCACGGCTATTGATCATTTCCATGCCTCACCTTGTAAAAAGATTTTACTGTAAGCCAAGGCATTTCAGAGTTATTTTTTCGCTTTTTCTCTTGACAAGAGAGTGATTCAAGGTATATTACTTTTGAATAACATATATAGTTGATGGTCTTTGAAGGATGGAAACCACTGCAAACCTAAAATAATAGGAATACAATTCTTGCGGTTTTTTGAGCGATTCATATTCTTAGCGGTGGTTGTATAGGAAAGCAAGCTTTGGAACGTGTTGAAAAACCCAAATTGGAGTGCCTGTCTGGGCGGTTCTCCTTAGAGTTTAAGTAGTGGCGATATAAAGACATCTGGATTTTAAGAAATCTGAAAAAATCGGAGCCAAAAACCAGTTGGGGAAAGGGGTGAAATCAGGATGATAACCTACTATTGGCTCTTTAGATAGATTGGGTGGGGTGGAAGGAGATGGTGTAAACCTGAAACCTTAAAACATAATACAGAAGGAGAAGCAGAAAATGAAAGCTAATATTTTTAGAAAAGGGATGGTCATAGGAGCAATAATCCTATTTGTTGTAGTTATTGCTGTTGTTGCTCAAAACGGTTATACGGAAACCTTCAACGTAACCACCTACTCCGAGGGAATCTTACCAAATGGAGATTTTGAAAGAGATACTACTGGAACCGAGAAGGACGACATAAGCGAGTGGAATTACGATATTGTCGTCCATCAGGGAAATCCGCCCACTGGAGACGATCTACAGATTGTAGATGATTATTACTTCAAGGGTGTCAAATCTGTCTACTCATACCTGCAGACTACGTCGGTGCCGAAATTAGGGGGCGATAGCCGGGTAACTCAATATCTCTCAACAGAAGAACCCGTCTCCACTACTGCCAATTACATAAGCCTATGGGTAGGCGGAGACGGCTACACAACATCCAGCAGATATCATTGGTATATAGGATTGTGTCTAACGGATGGAACCAACACGCATAGTGAACAGCTGAGATGCGACTGTTGGGGAAATAATGAGGGATGTACACCAAATCACTTCGACTACTACGATGCAACGGAAACAGGGGCGGATGGAAGGACATGGAAGAGATATACAAGAAGCATTCCGGACAACATAGACAAATCAAACTTGACGATAAAAATTGAACATTATCAAAGTTCATGGGATTACACTTCTGCAAGTAGCTGGTACCGTTTAGACTACATTTACTTCTCAGATTCCCTGGGCAATCCACTTACGCCAAGTATTATCTCCGCTAGTGATGTAGGCAACGATCAAGGCAGACAGGTTCGAGTCAAATGGGAGCGCTGTTATTATGATGTCGAGGGATCTGATACTACGATCACCGAATATAGTCTGTGGAGACGGATTGATGAAGATAAGTCTAACGCTCAGGGTGACGAAATGTGGCTATCCGATGTGGAGATGTTGGGTATGGGACGAATATATCCTCCGGGAGATTGGGATTTCATCAAAACCGTTCCAGCAAGAGGAGAATCTACCTATAACACAGTTTGTCCAACTTTGGGCGATTCGACTGAGGCTGAAGGAATGTATTGGTCGGTCTTCTTCGTCTCCGCCATGACGGCCGATCCTCTGGTATACTTTGACTCTGATCCTGACAGTGGCTACTCCCTCGATAACATCCCGCCTCTGCCAATTCAGGATTTGGAGATCGATCCAAGCTCCTGGTTTACCCTGGAATGGACTGTTCCTGGAGAATATGTGGGAGAGCAACCTATTTCCAGCTATGATATCAGATATAGCCCTGTGCCGGTTGGTCCCGACACCCAGGCTTGGTGGGATAGCGCAGAGGTTTGCACTGGTGATGGATTCTTCAATTTCACAGTAGGGGAGGAGGATAGCTATCAGGTGGCTAAGGAAACCTGGTGTCATCCTGAGGTTTACTTTGCCATCAAAGGGCTGGACAGCCGACCCAATGCTTCGGGAATCTCCAACATCGTCCATTTCCTATGCGGTGACGCCACAAGCGACGGAGTGATCGATATCGGTGATGTGGTCAAGCTGATCAATTATCTTTACAAAGGTGGAGATCCTCCTGAACCAATGGCCGCCGGAGATTGCACCTGTGACGGTGTGGTTGAGTTGGGCGATGTGGTCCATCTAATCAATTATCTCTTTAAAAATGGAGATCCACCGTGTAGTAGTCAATAGGCATCTCGAACTCAGAAAAGGTGGGTGTCCCGTAAAAAATGGGGCACCCACCTTTTTTTATAAGAATTTTGTATGTCCGTAGTTGCCCCATTCATGGGGCGCCTTTAGCTCAACAAATTGAGCAACTACATTTTCGTCACGGACGAGGCGTCCGTGACGAACAAAAAAGTGGGGCACCCGCCTCTTTTTTATGTGAATTTTACGTGTCGGTAGTTGCCCCATTTATGGGGCGCCTTTTGCTCAATAAATTGGCATAATTCGTATGAATGTGCGTCC
>JAGMFA010000083.1 GCA_023127875.1 Candidatus Zixiibacteriota bacterium | reverse complement strand
TCAAAAACTTTAACTGACAAGTTCTGACAATTTTTTATAGCATATTCAAATATTCTTCTTAAGTTAGAGTTGCATTTCGTGCCATAGTTGGGACGGATTTATTATATTCATCTTCTCTATTTTAATGTTAGTCTTATTCTAAAGGCCGTTCCTTTATTCAATTCGCTCTCCACTTGGATGGTTCCGCCATGAGAATCAATTATCTTCTTACATATAGTTAGTCCTATCCCGTGACCGAATTCTTTGGTGGTGAAACCTCTACTAAAGATATTCTTTAACTCCTCCTCAGACATCCCCTTTCCTGTATCTCTGACCCAAATCTCCACTTGCTTCTTTTCTGGATGGTAGTCGGTCCCGATGGTTATGGCCCCCCCCTCACCTTCTCTCTTTCCCATGGCATCAGCCGCATTATTCAAAAGATTGTAAAGCACCTGCTGTATCTGACCGGAGTCCACCACCAGGTGAGGAAGATTTGTTTTCAGCTCGGTGAAAAAGGATATATTTTTGAAAATATTTTGGGGCTTTATGAAATTAAGCGTCTTTTCGATCAAGTCATTGATGTCGCATTCAATTTTTTCTGCTTTCAGTGTGGAGAAATCCAGAAGACCTTCTGCAAATTTTCTTATCTTCTCCAGATTGGTGAAGATGGTTTCCAGTTGTTTACTCCAAGATTCTTTTTTGTCCTTATTTATCTTCATCTCCAGTATCTGGAAGTTGCCCATGATTATAGTCAGGTAATTGTTCAGTTCATGCCCGATCTCCGCGGAGATTCTTCCCTGGGTGGCCATCTTCTCCAAGTCAATTATCTGTTCTTGGAGATTTTGCAGTTCCTCATATGAATTTTCCGTTTCTATCAGTAAGGTCAAGTTTACCAAAGAGATGGCAGTTTGAATTCCCAAGATGGTCAAAAGCTTTAAATCCTCCTCTGAAAGCTTTGGATCCTTGAGAGTTCTTTTCAAGGCTATGATTCCGAACGCAGTATCAGCTTTTCTTAAGGGGATCAGAATCGCCTCTCCATCCGGTTCTAAAAAACCATCCAGGACAGAAGAATCCGCAAGCAGGTCTTCAAGCTGTGAGAACAAGGAATATTGCCTCAAGCTCTTGATCTGAAGAGTCTCCTTCAGGTTGGACCATTCTGCCATCAGTCTTACGTTGATCTTTGTGGTCGTTTCTACAAAGAGACTCTGTTCCAGATCTTTCGCTCGAAAGATCTCAAGCTTTTGGTCTTTTTGCTTCCAGTGGAGAAGGATTCCGCTCTTCAGCCGGCTTTGCATCAAAGCAAATTTCAAGGATAACTTCAATAAGCCCTTGCTATCACCAGCGGTATACAGGATTTCGTTCAAATCAAATAATTGAGAGAGTCCTTTTCCTCTCCCGTCTTCCAAGCTCTGGTCTCTTTTCTGTATGGCGCGAGCTACCGCACTTCTTATCTCCTGAAGATCGAAAGGCTTGAGGATGTAGTCGTAGGCTCCCTCCTGGATTGCCCTTTTGGCGGTGTCCAGGCTGGCGTATCCGGTCATGAAGATGGCACCCATGGAGGAATCTATCTGATGGGCGGCCTGAATCAGTTCCATCCCATCCATCTCTGGCATCTTTATGTCGGTTAGGATAAAATCGAATTTTTCCTGTTTCAACTTATCCAGAGCCTCATGCGCTCCAGAAGCGCCGCTCACCTGATGTCCCTGACTTCTCAAAGCGTCGCAAGCTAACTTGAGCATGATCTCCTCGTCATCCACCACTATAATTTTAACCGGTTCGATTTGAGCCAGCATAATCTATTTCTCCTTGAATGCTAAATTCCCCACATTTTCAATGACCCCTCTTATCTCTTTCAAATCAAAAGGCTTGTGAATGCAGGTTAAAGCGCCTTCTCTTTGTGCTTGTTTTACCAGTTGATCCGGATAGCTGTCCATCATTGCCACCGCCATCTCCGGATACAGCTTTCGAATGCTTATCAAAGTTTCTAATCCATTCATTATGGGCATGTGCACGTCCAGGAAGATAAACTTAAATGGTTGCTTCTGTGCTTCTTTTAATGCTTCCAACCCATTCTCCGTTATAGTTACCTGATGACCATCATGGGTTAAAACCTCAAAAAGGAGTTTGCGAATGATAGGGTCATCATCAGCTACTAAGATTTTCATAGACCCGCCTTAAACAATATTTTCAAAAAAGGGCGTAAACATTAACTTTATGCTATGACTCTATTCCTTTTATCGGCTGATTGCTATCTCCCTTTCATCTTTAGAATCTGATGCAGTTTCCTTCTTTGCAAGCGGCAGGATCACGCTGAACGTGGTTCCCTGGTTCTTTTTGCTCTTTACTTTAATCTCTCCGCCGTGATTCTTAATCAGACCATAACTTACCGAAAGACCCAGTCCGGTGCCTTCCCCTACCTTTTTGCTGGTGAAGAAGGGTTCAAATATCTTGCCCAAGTTTTCCTCCGAAATGCCCACTCCGGTATCAGTGAAAGATATTTCCACCACCTTAAGATCTTCGCCGATTCTGCTAACCACGGTCAATGTGCCTCCTTCCGGCATGGCTTGCACGGCATTCAAGATCAGATTGGTGAAGACCTGCTGCAACTGGCCGGAATGTCCGTTAATCAGCGGTAGAGACTCCGCCAATTTCTCCACTAACCTGACCCTGTTTTTTTCCACCTGGTGTCTTGTGAACATAAAGGTCTCTTTTAGAATCGTGTTCACATCCGTGGGCTCAAACTCCTCTTTGCGTGAGGCGCGGCTGAATTTCAACAGGCTCTGTATAATGGAACGGCATCTTTTGGTTTGTCTTTCTATGTCCTTCAAGTATTGCAAAAAGCTTTTAGTATCCTCTTCATCGAACTGGCGGATTGGTTTCTGATCGATCTTCTCCAGAGCAAACTGGGAGTATCCTAAAATCCCTCCCAGAGGGTTGTTCAACTCGTGAGCCACCCCGGCGGCGAGTTGTCCCACCGCCGCCATTTTCTCCATCTGGATCAATTGAGCCTGGGTCTCCTTAAGGCTCTTTAAGGCATTTTCCAGTTCTCGGTTGGTTTTTTCCAGACTGCGGGTGTATTCCTCAACCTGTTGCTCTAACTTCTTCTGTTCAGTTATATCCCGTAGGGTTTCCAAAATGCATCTTTCACCCTTCTCGTCCTGAAACAGGGCGGCGGAAAGCTCATAGTAATGTCCTTGAGTGTCTTGATCTAAATAGGTAAATGCCCCCTTTCCCTTAACCAAGATTTCATCAATGGGACAAACGGGGCATTTTTCTTTACGTCCTTTGAATTTCTCGTAGCACTTCTCTCCAATCTGATTTCCGAATATCTCTATTAGGGACTTATTCATGAACCTGATGTTACAATCTTTGTCTTCGATCACGATCCCCAAATTTGGGGAGTTGATTATAGCCTCCAGTCGATCATATTCCACCTGCAAAAGCTTGGTGGTCTTCTCCAGTTCGGCGGTCCTCTCTTTAACCTTACTTTCGAGGGTTCGATTATACTCCTCGATCTTTTGTCTGGATTCTTTAAGAGAGATGGTCATTCGATTGAATGAGGATGCTAACGTTCCGATCTCATCTTTGGTGGTCACCTTAACCATCTGGGAAAGGTCCCCGCTGGCTACTCTTTCTGTGGCATGCACCAGTCTTTTTACGGGTCTTATGAAGATATTGACCAGAAAGATGGTCAGCAAAACTCCCACAGCCACCACCAGAAAAGTCAATAAGACGATAATTCTTTTCATGTCTGCAATGTCCTTGCGCATGTGCTGGAGAGACATTCCTATTTGAACTACCCCGATCTTCTTTTTTCTGGTGACCAATTCTTTCTTGTCCTCCAGTATTAGCCCCACTTCCTCTTTGGACCTTTCCACTCGGGTGGTCTTGATGGGGCAGCTAAAATCATAGAATTCTTTCCCGTGAGCAACAAAGTATTCTTTGGAAGGTTCTTCTGTGAGGATCTGCTTATCCACTGATAATCTCTGGCTATGTACCTGGTAATATTCCTTGGTTCGATCCCAATCCGCCAGAATGTTTCCCTTCTTGTCCTTTATGACGATGTAAACTACTTCCTCCTCCTGATAAAGACCCTCCATCAGATTTAACAGAAGTGGCTTGTTCTCCACCAGCACCCCGTATTCGCTGTTGTGAGCCAGGTTCCTGACCATCGATTCCCCTCGTTTTTCCAGCTCCTTCTGGATCAGTAAGCTCTGTCTTTCGGTCAAAAAACCACTCAAGATGGCAGAGGTGATCAATATCAAAAAAGAGATGATCAAAACAAATTTCGTCTTCAGACCTAAATGGAGTTGAGGAAACCTTATGTTCATTGGTAAACCTCCTTGGCTACGCTGACTATATGAGGAGGAATTTCTAAGTTGATCTGCTCAGCTGTTCTCAAGTTCAAAATCAAAAAGATCATTCTGGGTGTGGTAATAGGGATCTGACTGGGCTTCTCACCGGCAAGAACCTTTAAGGCTAATTCACCTGACTGTCTCCCCACGTCCTTATCATTCCAAGCTAAGGTGAAAAGTGCTCCCGCCTTGACAAAAGAGGTAAATGGTCCCATGAAAGGAATACCATTACGCAGGGTATAAAGGAGCAGGTATTGAGTGGACTGAGGAGTGAAGATGACCGTATCCGCCACCGCCCACAAACCATCGACCTTTTGTCCTAAGTTTTCTATTGCTTCTGGTATTTCCTTTTCCGAAGAGATCGCAACCGAAACCAGCTCCAAGCCGATCTCTTTACAAACCCTTTTTGCCTGTGCCACCACTGGTTCAGAGTCGCGGGTGAAAATCACGCCCACCTTTCGCAATCCGGGAACGATGAGCTTGAATTTATCCAACTGTGTCCTGACCGGGATGTCTAAGGATGCTCCGGTCAGGTTACTCCCCGACGACCACATGCTTTGGGCAAATCCGCTGGAGATGGGATTTAATACTGCTGAAAAGACTATGGGAATATCCTTGATTTCTTTTGAGAGAAGAGCGGTCGACTTGGAGCCAATGGTGACGATTAGATCCGGGGTTAGCTCTCTTATCTTTTGAACGGTCTTTTGTGCATCTGGGAAGTTAAGAGAGAGATCATATTCGATAAAGACTGGGTCTACTTCACCTTTTCTGATCTGTTTTTTCACGCCTTCAGTTGCCGCCTGAAAAGAAGGTGAGTCACTACTTTTCACGATGACGATCCTCTTCTCCTCAGAAGAGGCAACATCTCCAAACAGTAGCAAAATCAAAATCCAAAAGAATAACCTTCTTACCATGATCGTCTTTTTAAGGCTTGTATCTTTTTGTGAAGGGTGATGCTTTGCTCTTTTCATTTCGCTTCGATATATTGTCTTATCGACTTTATTTTCAGCTTCTTCATAGAATTTTCGTGACCGCACCTTTAAATTTACCAGAGTGGGTTAAAGATCAGATGACATCTTAGATTGCGATTTTGCCCGTCCTTAATCATTTGAGGTGTGAAGGGTGTGATTTATCCTTCGAGAGGATTGTATTTTCCAGATTCCCAGATTCTGGTGTCTTGGAATACAATTCTGGACATCTTTGTTGTCTCCACAGCATCTTGAAAGGGAAAACTTCTCTCTATCAAGAAAGCATAATACTATCGTTTTTGAGGGCTATTCTTTCGCAACTTTTATCCGATAAAAGAAGCTGGAGGGTTTGCTAAAGAGAAGTGCTCGGAAAGGAAATTTAGTTCGCTAATACTGGCTTGAATTGACAGAAGAAATAGGATGTCCAGATGGCAGACAGAGTTCTTGGTCAGTGCGTCATTGACAGATGTGCCTTGTATGAAGGGTGTTCATTATACCACCTTTCTTCCCATTCAGTCCTTTTGCTTTGGATGAGGATAATCAGGGAGGTTCTTTGCTGAAGTTAAAAGAGGTCACCAAAGTTTTCGATAAAAACGCTCTTGCCTTGGACAAAATCAGCTTCGAGATGAGAAGAGGAGAGTTTGTCTTTCTGGTTGGTCCCAACCAAGCGGGTAAGACTGCCCTCTTAAGATTGATAGCTTCAGAGGAGAGACCAACAGATGGCGAGATTGTCTTTGATGGATTTAACAGCCAGAGGATTAAGAGAGGGCAGATACCTCTTCTGAGACGAAAGATGGGAAGAATTTTTCAGGACTTCGGGTTAATAAATGATATGGATGTTTTTGATAACCTAGCTTTGGGTTTAAGGATTCTGGGTAGGAAGGAAAAGAAAATAAAAAATAAAGTGTACCAGTCTCTGGAGATGGTGGGGCTTTGCGGAAAAGTCAAATTTTTCCCCCATCAGCTTTCCTCTGGGGAAAAGCAGAAGGTGGCTATCGCTCGTGCTATCGCAAAAGATCCCCTGCTTTTATTGGCAGATGAACCCACTTTGAATCTGGATGAGGAGAGCATGGATGAAATTTTAAAGTTACTTAAAAAGATAAATCTTTTGGGGACGGCAGTTCTGGTAGCCACACACGACTTGCGCCTATGTGATGGTAATTCAGCTAAGATAATTAGAATCGAGAAAGGCAAACTGGTTTAGATTCGCATTTGATTTCTCCAAGCTGGTTTTCTATAAAAGTGCCCGCTTTGACATTATCAGGAGCAGGGAGAGATTTGAGAAACTCAAGCATACGGGGCTGGGAGCCCCGCCTACGCGCAACCCTTGTTTTCTGGCAGGGCGGGCTTTCTTGCTATTAAGTTTCATCGCTTTTTTCAAAGGATCTCATAAATATCTATGAGGATTACCTATTTAGTTAAACAAGCTTTCTATGAGTTGAAAAGAAGATGGGGCTTTAATCTGATTTTGGTCGTCTGCATTGCTTCTTCTTTTCTGGTGTTTAATACCTTTCTTTTAATCACTCAGAACCTGAAAAGTGTGGAACAAAAACTGAAAGGGGAAGTGCATATCGAGGTTTATCTAAACGACGACATCACTCCTCTGCAACTGCACTTGCTTCTTTGGAGCATAAAAAGATTTCCGGAGGTGGAGAAAGTAGAGTATAGGTCCAAACAGGAGGCATTGGCTCAGTTTGAAGACTATCTGGGAAAAGACCTTCTGGAAGGATTGGACTCCAATCCGCTTCCAGCTTCCTTCTTACTAAGTCTGAAGGGAGAGCATAGAGGATTTGAGCAAGTGGCTGAGGTTGCCTTAAGAGTTCAGAACAGAGAGGGAGTGGAGGATGCGGAGTTCGGCGGAACCTGGCTGAAAAAATTAGATCAAGTCCTCACCATATTTTTTATAGTGGATGTCATTTTCGGTGTATTTATTGCAATAACGGTGATTATGATCGTGTCCAACTTCATGCGGGTGGTGGTTCTCTCCCAAGCAGAATCCATCCACATAATGAGCTTAATGGGAGCAAGCAAAGGCGATATCTCCTTTCCTCTATTGATACAGGGACTGTTTCTTGGAGGAACTGGCGTTTTACTGGGGATTTTATTTCTCTGGGTGGGTTACTTAATTTTCGCAAGTCAAATATTAGCCATTACGTTTTTGCCCTTCCATACGATTCTAAATTTGATTGGCTGGGGAATGATCCTGGGAGCGGGGGGAAGTTTTTTCTCAATAAGAAAACATCTTAAAATCCAGCCATGAGAAGTGAGTGAACAAAACTATACTGATTCTTTATAAAGTATGAGAAAAACCTATTGTCTGACCTATTATAGGAAAAGGCTCTTTAAGCTATTTTTGTTGGTTTTTTTCATCTGGTTTTGTATATTTATGAACAAAGCCAAGCCGGACAGCCTGGAAACTGAAATAAGAAGTCAAACCGATGAGTTGACCAGGATTAAAAAGGAACTGGATGAGAAAAGAAAATCAATGGAAAGGCTCAATCAAAAAGAAAGGGGTGCCTTTGCAGAACTTCTGGACTTAGAAGAGCGGTTAGACTTAACCGAACGATTTATCAAAAGGCTCATCTTTAAAGAAAAAAGTATCAAAAGGGAATTGCAAACAGGAGAAAAAAACTTAAAAGAGACCGATTTGAAATTACGCTGGTATGGTGAACTTTCGCAGAGAAGATTGAGGGAGATATTTAAACATAGAAGATTTAGTCCTTATGCCATAATATTCGAAGCCTCTTCTCCTTTGGATTTGATAAATGGACTCAGATTAACAGAGCGGATTCTGAAGAAAGATCAAGACCTGCTGGGAGAGACCCAAAGTCTCAAGGTGGACTTGGAGGGAAAGAGGCAAAATCTGAATAAAGTGAAGACAGAACTGTCCTGGTTGAAGAAAAGAAAATCCGAAGAACAGTGGACTTATCAAAGGGATTTAAAGGAAAGGGAGAAGCTGTTAAAAAAGATCAAATCGGAAAAGAAGCTTTATGCTCAAGCGATTGAGGAGTTGGAGGAAAGCGCTTTTAAAATGCACGAGATTCTGGATAAACTTCAAGAGAAGAAGACATATAATAAGACAAAAAACCTTGAGAAGAAGAGTCGGTTTGAAACTTTGAGAGGGAAACTCCCCTGGCCAATTCAGGGGAGAGTGGTATCTCTTTTCGGAGAACAGACACATCCTCCATTCCATACCAAGACGAAAAATCCGGGAATAGATATAAAAGCTGAACCAGGGAAGGAGGTTGTGGCAGTAGCTGAGGGGAAGGTGATCTATTCTTCTCGATTAAGAGGATATGGGAATTTTTTGCTACTGGAGCATGAGGGAGGATACTATACCCTTTACGCTTGCTTATCAGAGATTTTAGTCTCACCTGGAGAAGAGGTGGAAAGGCGACAAAAAATTGGGGTGGTTAGTGAGGGTGAGTTAATCTCCGAGCCCTGTTTGCATTTTGAAATCAGAAGAGGGAGAAAACCTCAGGACCCTTTGGAGTGGCTTAAATAATGTTATTCGACAGAGTTTTGGACCAGAAGGTCCCTAAAAGAATCCTTTCAGGAGCTTTAAGAAAAAATCTTTTAGCTTCTGCCTATCTTTTTTACGGAGACCAGGGAAC
>JAGMFA010000082.1 GCA_023127875.1 Candidatus Zixiibacteriota bacterium | reverse complement strand
AAAGGGACAGCTCACCGTTGTTTTCAGTCCGTAGGCCTTAAACCTCCACCAACCATTTGGAGATTGTCCCCAGTCGAAGGCGAAATGTAGTGCCACACTCTCTCCGCGCGCCCGCAAGTCCTTGTGAGACAACAACACTTTTTCCGCAAGTGTTTAAAATCAGTTTAAGATGATTTACCTGACGTTATTCTAAATTAAAAAAAATTCTCCAAAAAGTATTTTCTCTCAATGTAGGGGAAGGCTTTAGCCTTCTATTTATCCCGGACTAACTGTGGAGACCTGAAGGTCTCCGCTACATTTTGTCGTCACAAATGGTTTTTTTAGTTGCTACCCTAAAAATAAATTGTCGATATAAGAAAAGCTGATGCAAACTCATAACAAAACCTTCCATAAGAAAATTCCAATCATGGCACAGCCAATTACAAATTTGATTAGAGTCCCGCCCAAAAATCCCAAGAATGTTCCCACTCCCGCCTTCAGAGCCTGAGAACCTTTCCTTCCTCTTAGGATTTCCCCTAAAATAGCACCCAGAAATGAACCCAACAGAAGCCCAATCAGTCCGCCGGTGAGAAGTCCGATGAGCATGCCCAGAAACGCCCCTAAAACTCCCCAGCGGGTGGCTCCCATTTTCTTTGCTCCATATAAATTAGCCACATAGTCCAGTAGTGTGGTAACTGCCGTTAACCCAGCAAATATACCCAAAAAAGTCCACCCAACTTTTTCAAATCCGGTGAAAAGAGCATAGATAAATGCCCCCAACCACATAACGGGCAAGCCGGGGAGCATGGGAATTACCGTCCCAGCCAAGCCAATCAGCATTATAATCATCGCTAATATAAATAGACCAATCATTCCAACGTTCATCAGGAGTGCTGATCCTCCTTTTCTCGATCACAACTAATTTAGACCCCTCTTGAGCTTACACTAATATCATACACATATCAAAAACGCAAGGTTTTTTTATCAAAAAGTTCGTCACCACTTTAGGACTTGAAAACAACTGAAATATATCTGTCGTCTGCAAAAACCTGGGGGAAAGGATGGACTTTGCCCTTTTGTGAAAAAGACCCGCAAAACTGCCGATAATATTTTATGTTGTATAAGATAAAAGATAATTCATTCGTCCCCACATATACTACTAAATCGTTAGCCGAAACATCCAAAATCATAAAGGGGAGGCAAAAATGAAAAGACTGTCTTTGCTGGGTATTTTGGTCGGGAGCCTTGTTATGTGTGTAATCTTCTGCGCCGACGGAGGCGAAAAATATGGGACTGGTTTGAAGCTGGAAAGCTTCAACGGTGGCTTCTTCTCAATTGATAAACCAAAGGGGTGGAAAGTAATTACCGCTGGATCATGTGCTGGGTTTGCTTTTTTGATTCGTGATCCATCTCAATCCTTAAGGCAGGTGTTCTACTTTGGGGAAGTTGGACCCATTTATTTGTCCGAGCAACAGAAGCAAATCGATTATCAATATATGAATATGGGCGGTTACCCCTGCTCGTGGATAGACATGCCGGTTGTCAGTCCTCTTACTCCTGGTAATTTTCTTGCCCAGTTTCATCTTATTGCCCGAACTCAAATAGCCCAAAACTTTATGCCTCAATGCCCCAGATTGGAAAACCTTCAAATTATTTCAAAGGTCAAACAGCCAAGTCCAATCAGCGGGGGTAGCACCGAACTGGTTCGGGCATTATTTACCCAAGGCGGCAATTTAGGGGAAGGTTTGTTTTTGGTTACCGTTGCTCCCGTATTGCCTTTTACCGGTGGACCCGGAGGAGGTTTAGGATATGGATTCTCCATAACCGGAATTACCGCACCTAAAAGGGAGTTCCGGAACATTGAAAATGTTCTGGTCAAGTCAGTAAGAAGTTATACCATAAGTCAATCTTATGTGAACAATTGCTTGGCACAGCAGGCAAACACCTATGCCGGAATCCTTAAGGCAGGAAAAACCTTAAGCGAAACTTCGGATATTATTATGCAGGGATGGGAGAACCGGAACAAGACCGACGACATTCTTTCGGAGAAATACAGCGATGCCACCTTGGGGCGGGAAAGGCTATATGATCCCAACACCGGAGAAGTGTATGAGTTTGAGAATGGTTTCTACGATAAGTACCAGCTTGACCAAAATAGGTATGAAATGAACAACCTGCAACCGTTACCCGGTGATAACTACAACCTCTGGATGAAAGCAACCCTGGATGGATACAGACACCTCAGATGAAGTCTTGTCTGACATCTTCTTTTTTTGGCTAGTTTGTAGGTCAACCATCCCGAAGGGTGGTTGACAAATATTTTGTCAAGCAGGTTATGGTCCGACTTTTTGGGTTGCGTCAGGACCTAGTCCTGACGCTTATTATTGTGTCAGGAGTAGCTCCTGACACAACTTGAACCTTTGCCCGATGACAACCATGAATTATGGACGAAACCAACATTGGATGGGTACAAAAACCTAAAATGAAGTCTTGTCTGAAATATATTTTCTTTCACTAATGAATATAGCTGCTTATCTTTTATGTTCAATCAAAGTAATGACTGTTGTTCGTTTCTTTTCTTCTTCCATCCCTTTTTTGGTCCTTTTCCAATTTTCGCGAAAACACCAGGAGCTAGGTTCGTGTGTCGAGCCCAGTCTAGCATAATCTTGGTACTAGTCTCAGCTGTACTCAACTTCCAGTCCAAGTGGAGTGTATGAGTAACCGCCATTGCCAGCTGCTGCAAGGTTGCCCCTGTCTCTTTGTAGGATTTTAGTATCTCAATGAATACTGCAAAAGACTTCATCCTCAATGCCCGATCAGAGAAAAGTTTGATGCGTTTGTCACTGGAATAAACAAGGGTATGAAGATCGGTTGTTATCGTTATTGTATTTGCCTTGCGAGTAAGAAACCCTAGATCCTCCAGTGCGGCTAATGATTTCGCGATCGTGCTTTTGCTAAGGCCTGTCCAGTCAATTCTTGTTCTATTGCTCACTGCATTCATTATCCTAGAAGCGACGCTAATAACTGGTGTGTATTGAATTGAAGGAAACCTTTCACCGCCGCGACGCTTTGCAAAACGAAATTGACGCTCTCGAAGTTCCGTGCCCGGAGTGTAGCGATTGAGAGCACTTTCTCTCGGGTCGTAGATTGCTAAATCGGCTGCATCCATCCAATCCGCGAAAGTGCGGCCATAAGTTTCCCAGGTTCGGGCCGAAGCAGAAATGTAAGGGCACCACTCAGCGATCATACGAGAAACCTCGCCCAATGTCAAGGTAGCTTTTTCGTCCAGAGTATCCATTAATCGCCGAACGAGACGGTTGCGCGGGAGTCTTTCTCTCAGGTGAGCCCTAAAGGATTCTTGGAAGTTTTTTTCAGCGGGAGGAAATTTAATTTGCAGAATGATTTTCCCCCCATATACTTCAGCGAGCCCAATCAGCCTCATGTCTCGAGTAACATTGTATAAAGATTGCTTTGATTTCCACCCAAATCGAGTCTGGAACTCGGACATCTTAAGTGCGCTCTTTGAATCAACTAAACACTTGGTCGCTGTGAGCACACTTCCTACCGAAGTGCGCAGTATATAGTTCTCTTGGATAGGCACACTGCCAGAATTAAGGTAATCCCGGAAGATGTCCCAATACACATCTAGCTTGGTACCGATCTTAACTAGCAATCGACGATTTACTAAGCTTTGAACTACTTGGGGTCTCAAGTCGTCGCTTAATTCGGAGTAACTTACAGGTGCCACCTTGGATATTCTACGTAAAACATCTTCCTCATCCGATGATAAACCACGTAGATCCTCATGAAAAAGCTGTTCAATGTTCAGAAGGCTATTGGCTATCTCTGACTGGGGAACTCCAGATTCACGCTGAGATTTCACGTGCGCGCAAAGCTTCTTCAACAACCACGGATAACCTTGAGAAAACTCAGAGAGAAAGAACTCTAGGTCTTTTCTCAGAGGCGTTCCTAATTCCTGGCTAAGTTTATATAGAAGAGCTGTCGTTTCTACGTCAGAGAATGTGTCCAAATCAATTCGCTCGCTGGCTGCTGTGATATTATCGCGCAATATGTAAGGAAACTCATGCGTTGAACCAATTAGATCTGTTTTCCATGCAAAACCCAGAACAACGCCGCTTTGGGCATCAGATATTCTCAGTAACAGATCCGTGATCGGTCTCAGGGTTTCGGTTAAAGAAAATATATTCTCGAACTGGTCTAGAAATATGAACATAACCTTGTTGTTAGCTTCAAGGGACTTGCCGACCCTTAAAAGCGTTTCCATTGCACCTTCAAATCCGGTTATAGTCTGAGGAATAGTTCCACCCCGGAGAATGCCTCCTAGGTCTCCAAACTCCTTGAGGGTATATTCTATTACACGGAGAATGAATTGAACTGACAAGGCGGTCCGGGAATCTATCGCAATTGCAAAGTGGCCCATTTTTTGGAGACGATTCACGCAGGCAAGAACTACCGAGCTTTTGCCCCAGCCTGAATTGGCCTGAAACAAAATCCCCCTACACGAGGTTTGTTTCTTTATGACCTTCTCTACGAAAGAATCAAGTTTATTAAGAACCATTTGTCTGCCAACAAAGTGCTCGGGTGAGGCTGGGAACTGATACTCAAAACATTCTGAACTTCCTGTAACTTTGACTATCTGTTCTACGTTTTCGTGCATAGTCTTTGGTCTAATTCCCGCACCTCCAATCGTAACCCACTCAAGATCTTTAATCGGTGGGTATAGTAGCATCAGATAGTCAGCAGTTGATTTATCTGTAATTGGGTCACCTTTTCCATCGAAGAGGGTTACTTGACTAGGGATTCCTGCTCCTTGAGGAATTACCAACTGAACCCAGAATAAGCCCCGATCGGTATACAATAGGTATGAGTCTCCTGGTTTTCCCACGTTGTCCTTGATAAACCCAGCTATAGCATCGTGACTTAAGATGGAACCCCGCCCTTGAATCGCATCCAACACATCTATTTCCTGAGATAGCTTCACCGTGAATTCCTTGTTACCCTCGATGTGCTCCCGATAAAATCCCATTGCGTGGCTGTTGACACCTGGTAACGCAATAAAAAGACCATGACTGCGTCTATCCTTGGACCAACGGGTCCAGTATTTGCCCATGAATGCTTGTAGTGAGGGGGAATCAACCTTTCTTTCCCAGCACTTACACTCTGCATACATTGGAATTCCCGTTGCTCTATGTCTGCCTTCAACATCGATTTCCATGCCTGCATAATTTACATTTATTGGCTTATCGATCTGATAGCCAAACTGCTCTAATACCTCGCTCATTAGTTTTTCAAAAAGCTTGCCCTGCGCTCGTGCCTGTGCCTGTTGTGAATCTCCCCCCGCTAATATTTTCAACCTTCCCATTCCTTATGTCCTTTCTCCGGCTACCACCGCAAGTCGCCTATACCATACCAGTGAAAAGGTTCTCTTTCGCCATAGATGTCTCCTGCCTATTAATACTAATATTTAATCTTATTACACTCGAAATGTCAAGTATTGTTTTTGCAGAAAGTAAATTTGATTTTGTGTGTATTCAGGAATCAGATATTACTTTACTGTATTACTCTGTAGTACGTTGCTTCTTGACAATGAGGTAGATATGCCGCCCATGGCTGGCAGGCGAAACAGAGGATGGCAAAAATGATGAAGGCGGTCCTCGCATTTTTGGGTTTGTAGGGACAACTCATGTGGTCGGACGACCACCCGTCCGGGTGGAACATCCCGTCCTTCGACTTACTCAGGATGGTGAGCACGGTCGAACCACCATAGGCGGGAAGTTGTCCCTACAGCTTCTTTCCCTCCCTGATATCGAAGATCCGTAGGAAGGGAGGGTTAGGGTGGGCATGCCCTGAGCCTTGCCGAAGGGTTTATCCTAAGCTTGCCGAAGGGCTTGTCCTGAGCATAGCGAAGGGTTCATGCCCCCCAACAAGAAAGACGTAGAGGAAACCTTTTCCCGCTCATAGCACAGTCGAAGGGGGTCGGGCGTTTTATTTTACCACAAAGGGCATATTAACCATATTATGGTGAGCCTCGAACCATATCTTTAATGGTGAAAAGGATAGCTCCACCTTTATTGGAGACGAATATATGATACATGCACAGTTCATAATTCGTAGTTCAAGCATATCCACTGGTATGAACTGTACGGCTGAAAAAAAATTAAAAATAACCACCAGTAAGGTCAGTAAGGTCAGAAATACCAGTTTCGCAGGTCACGCATCTCCGCTCGCGGTGAATCCCTTCAGTTTGTAGGTCAACCATGTCCGAAGGACTGGTTGATCCATATGGATCAACCAGGCTATCCTACGGATCCGCTTGGACGCCATGCTTGACCTACTTTTCTGGTCACGGACGAGTGCGTCTGTGACAAATGAAAGAACCTCCCTGATTCCTCTCTTCGTCTTGTCGCAACTTTAAACCAAGACCAGAATCTCAGAGAATTTCACAGAAAACCGGAGGTGAAATCAAATCTGCTTTTGTTTGACAAAGCAGATGCGGACGGATATATTTTGTGTATGTTTAAAGGAATCCCGGACAAAGACAGAGAGAAAATATGGATTTTGGCAATCTTTGTTCTTGCCTTCGCTTTAAGGATCGTATACCTGCTTCAGATAAAAAGCAGCCCCCATTTCTTCTCTCCCACCATGGACCCTTTGTATCATGATGTGTGGGCACAGAACATAGCCAGTGGAAATTGGATCGGCGGAAAGGTATTCTTCAGAGCTCCTTTCTATGCTTACTTCCTGGCCGCAGTCTACAAGATATTTGGACATTCGTATATCATCCCGAGGGTGATTCAACACCTCATCGGCTCCTTCTCCTGCGTTTTGGTCTATTTTCTGGCGAAGAAATTGTTTAACCGGAAGGTTGCGGTTGTATCCGGTTTGATCGCCGCCAGTTATGGAATGCTTTTGTATTTTGAAGGTGAACTGCTTTTGGATTCATTTTTGGTTTTTTTTGATCTTCTGCTGATACTGTTCCTGCTCAAAACCAAGGAAGCTCCCAAATTATCCAGATGGTTTGTCTGTGGGATGGTTCTGGGATTTTCCGCCATCACCCGACCTAACATTCTTTTCTTTATTCCGTTTGTCTGGCTATGGGTCTTCCTTGTTTTCAAAAAAGAAAAACCATTTAAAAAAATTCTTACCTATTCGGCTTTATTTCTTTTGGGAAGCATTCTGATAATTTCGCCGGTCACCTTAAGAAACCTGGTTGTCGGTGGCGACTTAGTTTTGATCGCCTCCCAAGGCGGCATAAATTTTTACATTGGAAACAATAAAAACTCAGACGGCGTGAGCGCCATCTTTTACAAGGAAGATTGGCAATATCGGGATTTTCAACAGATGGCAGAAGAGGAGACTGGCAGAAGCTTGAAACCTTCTGAGATTTCGAATTTCTATTATAAAAAGGGGATTGATTTCCATCTGAAAAATACCGCACAGGGTTTGAAGCTTTTGATCAAAAAGCTCTATCTTTTCTGGAATCGATTCGAGATCAGCAATAATCAGGATATATATTTCTTTCGCAGGTATACCTCCCTCATCCGCATTCTACCTTTGGGATTCTGGTTCATTGGACCCTTGGGCTTGGTGGGAATGATCTTATCCATGTTGGTGGTGGGTGGGCGTCGTGCAAAAATCGGTTCCGGTCAACTGAAGGATCAAATAAAGGAAGTATCTTTGCCCATTCTGTTTGTCTTCTCTTACATGGTCACCGTGGTGATGTTTTTTGTCACCGCTCGATTCAGACTGCCGGCTATCCCGTTTCTGATCATATTCTCTGGTTTTTCACTGGTGTGGCTTGCTGAAAGACTTTTCAAAAAAGACATCTCCTCTTTAAAGTTGTTTTTTTTAATCCTATTTCCTTTTTTGATTTTGACTAATTCAAACGCTTACCATTTAGGGGTGGGAGACTTCTCGCAGGCTCATTTTAGTCTGGGAAATGTTTATCTAAAACAAGGCAAACTGGATTTGGCTTTGAAGGAATACGACTCCGTCTTAGTGCTGAATCCCCACCTTAGTCGGGCTCACCTCAACCGAGGGATGGTGTTCTTTAGGAGGGGGGAATATGATAATGCGGAAAAGGAGTTTCTAACTGAGCTGGAATTGAATCCGGATGAAGATAAAGCCTATAATAACCTCTCAGCAATTTACCTCCAGCAAGGACTTTACGATAAGACAGAACAGATGGCAAAAAGGGCGGTACAACTTAAAAGCTACTCTCCAAATGCATACATGAATCTGGCTTTGAGTTACTGGAAAAATGGCAAGACTCAGAAAGCAAAACAGACCCTGATTCAGGGCCTTTCAAATGTTCAGCCCTTTTTCGAGGGCCAATTGCTTTTGGGCGAAATCTACTTAGCTGAAGGGAAATCCGATTCAGCCATAGAAAGATTCGAAAGAGTTATCCATCCCTCATCCACTCAAAGGGATGTCGCCTACGATCTGGAGACTCTGGCTTCAAAAGGAGATCTCCGCAATCTGGACCATGACCGTATCCAAGCGAAGGCACATTTTAATCTAGGGACAGTATACGTACAAAGAGGAGAAATAGATCTGGCTGAGACGTATCTTAAGCAGGCACTCTCCCTAAAACCGGATTTTGCTGAAGCATATGCCAATTTAGGCATTCTTTATGACCATACCCAACGTGGAGCCGAAGCCATACCTCTGCTGGAAAAAGCTATAAGTCTGGATCCACAAAATGCGGTCTATCATTATAATTTAGGTTTGGCTCATGCCAAGCAGTTGAAGCTAAAAGAGGCCAGGACAGAATTTGAAACCAGCCTTATGCTTGATCCATCGCTGAACGACGCTCAACAGAAGCTCTATCTGGTGGATTCGTTGCTACAGACCGGAGGTGTTTCACCGTAGTATAGCAAACGAATTAAATAAATTGACATAATCACCCTCCCCCTTGCCCCCTCCCATTGTACAGACCGGAGAGAAGGGTAA
>JAGMFA010000081.1 GCA_023127875.1 Candidatus Zixiibacteriota bacterium | reverse complement strand
TTTCCTGCTCCTCTTAGTAAGTTAGCTTCTGGTTTATCTGTTTAGTCCTTTCTAAAAATCAAAGCCAAACTCAAAATAGAATTTGTCCCATTCATCTGTGGCTACGCCATAAGCAAATTCCAAAGGACCCAGGGGAGTATCCAGAGCTAAACTGCTGCCAAAGCCGTGTTTTAAATTCTTCAGCTTGATGCTTTCCAACTTGGACCATACCTCTCCCATATCATACCGCAGGGTCCAGTATAATCGGTGAAAGAATTTGAATCGCAATCCCAGGCTCCCCACGAACATCTTGTCCCCCTTCAGTTCTTCGCTGAAGAGTCCAAAGAAATCATCACATCCTCCCAGGGTGAATTTCTCGCTTATGGGCACGGTTCCATCAGAGATGCCTATTGCCACCCTGGGATGGAAGTTGACCCTTCGATGCAAAGGGAAGTAAGATTCTAAAGAGGTGAAAGCCTTTCGGTAAACTAAATCACCACCTAAGATGTCTCCTGCCAACTCCACATACAGATGATGATATTTGCCCTCATGGGGAAAAGGATATTTATCGAAGGTATCCACCAGCGATCTTATGATAAGACTCCGGATGTTGTATGTGTCTTCGAAAATGCCATCATCTATTTTCACCTTCTCCGCCTTGGTCTCCACTGATATGATCCCCAATCTGGAGATATGCTGTCCTAAGGAAAAGTTTGCCCCCACTCTTTGTTGGGAGAAATCACCGATTTTATGGTGATCCTCAAAAAGTTTTCTGCGATTACGCTGATAGAAGATATTGAGCTTGTAAGTCAGATAAGTTTTAAAGATACGGTCAGCTTTGAAGTTCAACCTAAGAATTTGTTTTCTTTCCCCGTATTGAAGGTGCGTGGAAATGCGGTTTCCTATCCCGAAAACGTTAGCATCGATAAATTGCAAAAATCCCTCGGTCTGGTATTCATCACTATAGTGCGCGCCGATTCTAACGATATTGAACTTCTTCTCCTTGACTTTCAGTTTGAGCACCATCCCCTCCTCAGTAGGATGTGTGGAGAAGTTCACCTTTTCAAATAACCCGGTATTGTGAATGTTGGAAATGCCAGAAGTGACCTTGCGGGAGTTGAACGACTCTCCTGCCTTCTGAGGAAAATTCCTCAGCACCATCCAGTTTCTGGTCCGCCTATTTCCGGAGAGTTCAATACGAGAGATCATTCCCTCATTTATTTTCATATTTAAACTACCAGAGGCAGAATCATAATCTACCTCTTCGATGTGAGCTAAACTGTATCCGTCTTGATGATAGACAGACGCCGTAGAATCCAAGATCTGTTGCAATATTCTATAGTTAAGGATCTCGGTAGAGTGAAAGTTTATTCGTTCGTTCAGAATGGAGTCGGGGTAGATTGTATTGTTTTCAAAAACGATCTTTTTCAGCGGAGGATTTTCTGTTACGTAAAAGCGTAAAGAATGCTCCTCCGGACCTATGTTTTGAAGCGACGCGTAAACGTCGGCAAAAAATCCGCAAGCATATATCTCCTCCAAGTCGGATTGGATCTGATCTATGGTAACAGTGCTTTCCGGTCTAATATTGGTAAGTTCTAAGATAAAGTCCGTTTTTATTTTTTGATTTCCTTTAAAATCCAGTTCGCAGATTTTAAACTCAGGTGAGTTTTGATCTAAAGACTGAGATTTGTTCTGAGAGATCGCCTTTTTTATCTCAAAGATTAAACTTTCGGCTGTGGTTTCTCCTAAAGTGATTAATTCTGCTGTTCGGGCAAAATCCATAGAGGAAAATTCAGACAGATCCGGTGTGATCACATAATCAGCCTTGTCCAGCTCCTCCCTTTGTCTTCGCAGGGACATGATGGTGGTGGCTTGATTAGCTACATCCAAGGGGGTTTTTATCTTATCTGCGGGAAGAAGGGAGGAGACAGTATTAATTGCGATCACCACATCCGCTCCCATCTCTTTTGTTACCTCAACTGGAATGGGATCCACCAGTCCCCCATCCACCAGAAGCCTATCCTCTGACTCAACCGGACTGAAGGCTAAGGGGATAATCATGGTTGCCTTCAAAGATTGTGCCAGATCACCTGAATCCAAAATCACTCTTTCTCCGGTTACCAAATCTGTGGTAACGGCACGAAAAGGAATTTTTAAATTATCGAAGCTCAAGTAGGGCTTTTGAAACCATTTTGAGGTTAAATTCGCCCGCATGGTTAAGTTGGTAAAAAGATTGGTCAGCTTCTGACCTGAGGTAAGGGCAGTGGGTATATATAGTTTCAGTCCATCCAAGCGAAACTGAAAAAGCGAGCCCTCTTTTTCCTCCCTTTGAGAAAGAAAAAGGGAAAGACGTGGTGGAGTATCAGTCAAAAGATCGTTCCAGTCAATATCTTTTGCTATTTTTTCCAACTCCTCAGTCGAATAGCCTGCCGCATAAAGTCCACCTAAGATTCCTCCCATGCTGGTGCCGGCGATAAAATCGATGGGGATTTTTTCTCTTTCCAAGACCTTCAAAATCCCTATCTGAGCAAGCCCGCGTGCCCCTCCTCCGGACAGGGCCAGACCGACTTTGGGTCTTTTGGTCGTCGTTTTTATAGAGAAAGAGATGTCATCTTTTGGGGAACCAAGAAAATCCAGACGAATCTCTATGCTGTCCTGATCTTCAAAAAACTCAGGTGATGCCAAACCGTGGCAGAACCAACCAGAGAGGATAGCCAAGACCCCAAAAAAGATTATACTTAAAGATTTCATAAACTCACCTTGCAAAATATGAAGGCTTGAGTCTGGAAAAGCAAGATAAATGTATGACAAAAGTTTTGCGCCTTTCTCGGCCTACGTGGGGAAGCCTTTACACTTCGTCCTGAGACTCAGTGTCGAAGGATGGTTTCCCAACCTCGGTATGAACCATCTTGGTTCATACCTTGGCTACGCAAATCGATTTAAAGTTTTTTTATCCGGACAACGCACAAAAACTTTTTTGATTCAGGATTTTGAGCTTGATTTTTGACATGATATTTGCTATTAAGTGGCGGTCGGGAACATTCATAGTGAACATGAGGGACCATAAAAGTGGGTTCATCCAAAGAAGGCATATCTACTGCATTACAATTGCCACAAATTGGACAATATCCGCAATATCGCTGATACAAGTGAGTTATCTGCCATTTCTAAGAACCGCCTAGAAAGGAGAATCAAATTATGAAGAAACCATGGTTGTTTGCAATTGTGCCCGGTATCTTGGCGTCTGTTGCTGTAATTTTTGTGTTAGCCCTACTGGTAGTAAAGCTGTTGTGGGCTTGGACAATGCCAGACATATTCCCAGGAGCCGTTCAGCAAGGTTTGGTAGCAGAGACAATGTCTTGGTTTACTGCGCTGAAGGTGGCCATCTTTGTGGCTGTGCTGTCCGGGATCGCTGGGATACGTACGTCAAGGCATAAGAAAGGATAGAGCTGTTACAAGCGGCAGATAATAGCGTGTTTGCACTTAGCGGAATTTATCCTGAAACGGAAACAAGGTTTTATCCAAATCCTTCGCATACCCGCATGACGTTATCCAAAGTCAATTTTGATTTGAATAAAAGGAGGATTAAGTGGTAAAGTTATATGACAAGAGGACAGGTCAATACTTAGGCAGAATTACCGAAGAGGAATTGCAATTTTTGATTGACAATTTGGAAGAGGAAAGTTTGACAGACATAGATTATTATGTTAATCGTTCCACGCTTGCCCTTTTGAAAGAAAAGGGGATAAGTGAAGGTTTGGCCAAATTAATTGAAAGCGCTATGGGTAAAGCCAATGAAATAGAAATTAAATATGAGAAGGTTTAGAAAAAGGTCAATCTTACAAAGGAGGTGAAAGAATGGATATTAAAATCTGGTGGATATGGATGGCCATCGCTGCATTTTTTGTTATTGCCGAGATATTTACCATGGGATTTGCTCTGTTATGGTTTGGCATCGGGGCGGCGGTGGCAGGTATCCTGGCTCTCCTTGGCCTGGGTATGGGGTGGCAATTGGCAAGCTTTATAGTTATCTCGGGGATACTTTTTGCCGTTTCAAGAAAGTTTGCGGAACGGTTTACCAAAAAGCAGCCGCCAGGGGTCGGTGCGGATCGCTTCATTCATAAGAAAGGTGTGGTGATAGAAGAGATTGATAATCTCAAGAACACGGGACGCGTCAGAATAGGAAAAGATGAGTGGAGGGCAGACAGCGAGACGGACGAGGTTGTCCCAACGGGAAAAACCGTTGAGGTCACCAGGGTGGATGGGACACATTTGGTGGTTAAACTCTTAAAGGAAGGAGAGTGAAATGCCAGTAGTACTTATTATTATTGCGGTTGTTGTATTCATAGTTGTTGCCAGCGGGATAAAGATTATCCGACCCTGGGAAAAGGGTTTGATAGAGCGGATGGGGAAATATCAGCGCACAGCGGATAGTGGACTTACCATTATCATCCCTTTTTTGGAGAGGATGATAAAGGTGGACATGCGAGAGCAGGTGGTGGACGTGCCTCCCCAGGCGGTGATAACCAAAGATAACGTGGCCGTCGAGGTGGATGCAGTGGTCTATTACGAGGTGACCGACCCGGTAAAAGTCACTTATAATGTTGCTCATTACTACACGGCAGCCACTAAGCTGGCGCAGACGAATTTGAGAAATTTGATTGGTGATCTGGCTTTAGATGAATCACTTACCTCCCGGGAGCTGATAAACACCAAGTTGCGTGAGATTTTAGATGATGCCACCGATAAATGGGGTACCAAAGTCACCCGGGTGGAGCTTCAGAGAATCGATCCACCCGCGGACGTTACTGAAGCCATGCATCGCCAGATGAAGGCAGAGCGGGACCGGCGAGCCATGATCTTAGAGGCTGAAGGACACAAGCAATCTGCCATACTCAAGGCTGAAGGACAGGCAGAGGCCATAAAGAAAGTAGCTGACGCTAACAAGTATCAAAAGCTAACAGTGGCCAAGGGTGAGGCAGAGGCAATCAAGACTGTATTCGGAGCAATCCATGAGGGTAATCCCACAAATGACTTAATTGCCATAAAGTATCTTGAAGCCCTGCAGAAGATCGCCGATGGAAAGGCGACAAAAGTATTTCTGCCTTTCGAAGCGTCAGGTATTCTGGGAAGCATCGCCGGCATTGGAGAACTTTTGAAAGAGAAAGTTTCTTCTGACAAACCTAAAGAATCATAAAACGTGCCAAGTGTCGTCACCCGATGCGTATGCACTCATACGAGTAACAGCAGGTTATTCTCAACCATTGCCAGAAGATACGACTTCTTAAACCATCTCCTCAGCCTGAACATTGACAAAAGATGGCGAAGAAAGCTGGTGAAGTGTGCCGGAGTAAAACCCGGTGAAAGTATACTGGACGTCTGCACCGGCACTGGTGACATAGCTCTCCAGTTTGCGCAAAGTGATGGAGTGGGTGGAATTGTCGGTATTGATCTGTCGGAGGAGATGCTTCATATAGCCAGGCGGAAAACAAAAAACAATAGATTAGGCGAGAAAATCAAACTGCTCAAAGGCGATGTGCTCAACCTTCCATTTGAGGACCGTTCTTTTGATATCGTCTCTATAGGATTCGGTTTGAGAAATCTTACTGACCGCAAGGGGGGAATTTCTGAAATGGTGCGGATCTTAAAAGATGGGGGCCGGCTTGTAATACTTGAGTTCTCTCCTTCTCCAAGTGGTTTCTTTGGTGCGGGCTATCGTTTATATCTTAACTTCATAATTCCGGCAGTGGGTGGAATAATCTCCGGTTCGGCAAGTGCTTATCGATACCTTCCCACTTCAATTGCTAACTTTCTTGAGCCAGAAGAGATTATGAAGCTCATGGGGACAGAGGGATTAAAAAAACTCTACTCTGAAAGATTGACCGGTGGGATAGCTTACATATATCGAGGTGAAAAATAAGATTTGTAGGTCGAGCATGTCCAAAGGACTGCTCGACAAAAAAATTGCCTATGAAGCTATTTGATGATATAAAACGAAATGAAAACAGGCCAAAACATTACTCAGAACCGCGTTTTTCTTATTTAAATCGGTCTGCACGGCCAGAATTTGAAAGAATTCGTAACCTATTAGAACAATGGTTCAAACATATTCTAGTAAAAGTTCAGCCGGAGTTACGTTCTCGGTTTCGTCAAAAGGATGATCGACAACACCTCAGCGCTTTTTTTGAACTCTATCTTTACGAATTACTCTTTCGATTGCGGTTTGATATCGAGTTTCATCCTAAAATAAAGGGAAAAAAGACGCACCCGGATTTCATGGTTTCAAAAGGTGGGGAACAGCTATTTTATTTGGAGGCTACTCTGACGACTTTATCTGACACTGAGGTGGCAACGAAAGCCCGGGAGAAACAGGTCTATGATACATTAAACACGATGGAATCCCCGAATTTCTTTATTTACCTTAAAATTCACGGTACACCTGGGACTGCTCCTCCAGGTAGAAGAATTCGGAGTTTCCTTGAGCGCAAATTGGCTCAGTTGGATCCAAACAAAATCACTAGGCTATTCGAGATTGATAATCTTCGAGCTATACCGTCATGGGAGTTCAAACACCAGGACTGGCGGATCACTTTTCGTCCGTTCCCTAAATCTCCGGCTAAGAGAGGTAAACCTATCGTACGCCCAATAGGACTGCAAATGCAAGAAACAATTCTTTGCGCATCTGACATTGGCATAATAGACTCAATTAAAAGAAAGGCTTCCAAATATGGCAAACTCGATTTGCCATACGTAATTGCTCTTGATATCCTTGATGAGTGCGATGCAGATGAGAGCGACATTAGTATTGCACTATATGGGAAAGAACCATTCACAGACATCTCACCTCGTGACTACTCAGCTGAATTGGTGGTTGAAAGCCAGCTAAATGCTGCTTGGTACGGTCAAAATGGCTCTCAACATACGCGGGTTAGCGCAGCACTGATCGCCGTCGATTTAGTTCCCTCAGGGATTGCCAAAGTAATCCCTACCCTGTGGCACAATCCGTGGGCGAATTATCCGATGTCTCAAGATGTTTGGCCACTTCCCCAGGTAGTTCCAAACTATGAGAATAATCAACTCGTGAAACTCCATGGGAAAAATAGTTGGGAATTGCTAGAATTAAGTCCATGCTGGCCAAATAATTGTAAAAATGTATAGGTCGTCTCATTTGCCTAAACCAAAATTGCCTTCGGTAATTTCTTTTATTTACGAGCAGATATGAGAGAGATAGACCACACCTTCAAGAATAAAAATTGAGATTGAGGAGGTAATCACGAGTATCTCGAGGCGATTTTTTTCAAAATCTATCCCTGATTTTTCTGTTATTTCGGACCTCCGCTCTTTTATAGCAGGAAGAGGACATCAAGAGTACTTGTGCCTTGACAAGAAGTATTCTCCTTTCTCTCATATTCCCTGTGTTGATTTCTCGCCGCGGTTACTTTCTAGGATAGTAGAAAAAGATTATAAAGCTATTGGCGTATTTTTATGGCAGATTCTAGATGCTGATGCAGAGTTCGTTCGAAACTATTGGGAGAATATCGCAATTCAATTCTTAACTATGCCACTTAATAGAAACCTCGCCCACGGAACAGGCCAGGCATATACAGAATTAAGATGTGCTCTCATCCTTATCTCCCTCCATAATGATTTTAACGATTTCATTTTGTCAACTGACGCGCCGAGATATTTGTCAACAGTAATGCTACCTCATTTATTTGATCCTGAAGGTATTGGGGAACTTATTGAGCGAGCCAATTCCTTCATTTTGAGGATGCGAAAAGATGCTCCCTTCTGGAAGGAATTTCCGCTTTTTACTTCAGAACAATTTTCCGATATTAAACCACCAAAGGATCCACAATTGTTGAACTTTCAGCAAAAATTGCGTGAACTTCCTTTAGGAACTCGAGCACACTTTTTTGATATTCTGCAATACTTTCGTTTCGGAAATAAACCAAAGCGCAGGCCACTAGAAGAAATGACATTTTATGATACAAGAAAAAGAGGTCTCGACGCACACGAGTCTGCGGAAAAACTGGTCGAAAGTGGGTTGGTTATCCGTGTTAACGATTTATATGGGTTTTTACTAACCAAAACAAAGAACGAAATCATATCAGTATTATCTGCAATGAAAATTGATTGTCGAAAATCATGGAAGAAAGCAAGATTGATTGAATTAGCTTTAGATGAATGCAGGGATAAAATCGTTGAGATGTCACGACAAGCAATATTTGCAGACGTGGTATCAGAATATAAGGATTCAGGATGGTTGGGAATTGAATACATTGAAAGGATGACTCCATTTTACCAGGTTTGGTTGGGCTTTGGACTCAAAATCGGGAATGAATATTAGGTTTGTAGCTTAAAAGAATCATTGTCACCCTGAGCGAAGCCCTGCACCACTTGGTGCAGGGCGAAGCGAAGGGTCTCAGATTCTTCCCCCGCCAAAGGCGGGGTCAGAATGACAGAAAGGAAATTGCCAACCACGTTGCAGAAGGGTTGACCTTCAAGATTAGTGCCTAAAACAAGGAGGGTGATCAAATGCCAACAATGCAAATTCGCGATATGGATGAAACCACTTAATACTTCGTGGGAACCTGCAGTCACGTAAGTGAATCAGATGAGATAGATGCCTGTGCCAAAAGAAGGACAACCTGGCTTAAAAACATGTATGAGAAGGGACTCCGAGTAAAGGTGGCTCTCCTGGATAATAAACCGGTGGGCTTTTTGTATGTCATGCCCATCGAAGTCTGTCCCTGGGGACCTCTGGGGAAAGATCTGTCAGTCATTCCCTGCTTGTTCGTTCTGAACAAAGAGAAAAGCAAAGGAGTTGGCTCGAGCTTACTTTTTGCAGAACGATAATATTCTAATTCGGACGCTCCAGGATTAAGTGCCATAAAATGGTCTCTGCATCTGATGCCATCATAGAAAATAAATATTGTGTCTCCGTATAGGCTGGATAAATGAGCCTTAAACTCGACTTTGACAGATAAGACCTAAAAAATGAGTTTGGACGGCTGGGAAAGCCCGTA
>JAGMFA010000080.1 GCA_023127875.1 Candidatus Zixiibacteriota bacterium | reverse complement strand
GAATACCCAAGTGTCGAATTTATCACAGCTTCCCTCAGCTTCCACAAGAATGGCATAATGCATAACTCAACGTCGTGTTCGGTTAAGGCGGCCAGAACATCATCAATTTTAGTCTCGGCAACAGGAATGACCGGTTTGCGTGAAATCCAGTAGCCAGCAACTTCGTCAACGCATGTGAAGTCTTCGGAATCAAACTCATATTGGTAGAGGCATTGTATTTGTATTTCTGGCAGCCAGCGAGTTTCAACCGCAACAACGTACTTTACGGAAACGCCGCCCATCAATCTCTCAACATCTTTAGGGACACTGCTTGGTGAAACAAAAAAGGTGACTCTGGGACAATCTCGCGGAAGTAAATAGTTATGCAGATGATCCCAGTCGATAGCCCAAACCATCAAGCCTTCTTGCTTCGCACTTTTGTGTAGTGCAGGCCGAGGCTCAAACCGTTTAATACCCGGCTTATCGCTGATATGATATAGTTTAATCTTCATCTTCTGGTTACGTTCCCTTTTTTTATTCATGTTGCGTCGGCATTAAGGGGGATTATTTCTCAAATAATTTCCGAAGTATTAGAAATACAGTTGTCATGCTGAGCGGAGCGAAGCATCCCCGCCTACGGCGGGATTTTCAACTGATTTTAGATTCTTCCTCCCGCCTGTGGCGGGACTCAGAATGACAGGGAAAATTATACTCTCTTAATGTATCCCGCCGAAGGTGGGATGCCCATTAGCTTCGGCAATTCTCCCGCCTTTGGCAAGATCTTGAGACTATTCCCGAAGCATCAGATAAAAATCTTATCTTGCCCGCCTTAGCTTAAAATCGGCTTTGAGAAATCCCACTTTCTTTCCTTGATGAGTATAAAGAGAAGGCGAGACAAAATCACCTAAATCTCTTATCTGTCTCTGATTTAGAACACCTAACTGTCTGTAAACCTCGATGGATGCCGGCGCCAGCGCCCTTCTGGAGCCATCCAATATCTTGACCGACAATCCGTAGCCTCTATCCAAAATGACTGCGCAATGCAAAGCCTCCGCTCCGGCTTTGGCGAGGATATTTCCTTTGCTTGCAAGCGCCAGTTGGTAATCCAACCTTCCTCTTCCGGAAACCATCTCCGGATATCTCCACATGGAATCTGCCAATACCTGCAACGACTGAGAGGTGAGTTGATATCTTGATCTGAAGTTTTTCAGCTTGGAAAATCCAATGGCCATGTTTTTGAGAGGAAGAGCGAAGGTGGGAGCACCATATCCTTCAATGCCGATTTTGATCTTTCGTTGCGGACATTCGCAAAGCTCGGAGATCTTCTTTAAAATCAGTCTTTGCAACCTGTGGCGGGGATTTAGATAATTTTTCAAACTCCAGCCTTCATACACACATACTGCCAGCATCCCGGCATGTTTGCCGGAACAATTATGCTGAAGAGGGGAGAATCTTTTCTTAGGCGGGGTTATGCCCAAGGCTGTATAGTAGTGAGGAACATGGGTGCCACACTGAAGGTAATTTTTATTCAAACCAATCTTTTTTAAAATGTTCCGGACAATCCTAACGTGCTTTTTCTCTCCGTTATGTGATCCGGAGATGATGGCGATCTCCTGTTGAGCGAGTCCGAATGCCTCTGCCGCTCCCGACTCCACAACAACCAGGGCTTGAAACGGCTTGGCAGATGATCTCAGGAAAGTTACAAATTTGGGATCACCCACCGAGTATAAAAGCTTCCCTAAAGAATCCACCACCACAATCGCCCCAGGATGAATGCTTTCAATCGTATCTCTTCTATAGAGTTTGACCAAAATTTCATCCATATCATTTTTAATTTAAAACAAAGCATTTGAAATTCAAAGAAAAAATTGGAATTAGATGCCTTACGGACACTGAAGGAACCGATAGAAATCACAATTTCCTTGACTGCCTCTCTAATACCTTTTACCTTGTTATCGTAACTTACTGTGAGTTTAGGGAAGCATAGGACAAAAGAAAAGAGCCCAAAATGGAATTTCTGAAAACTGCCTGGAAAGGAATAAAACAATTGGGGGGAAGAAGAAAGAAACTTCTCGTTATTTCAGGTGCAATTCTCTTTGTTCTGGTTCTTTTGCTTACAGCGGTAATTCAAACTTACAACACTTATAAAAAAGATCTCCCTTCTTTAGCACAACTGCACAATATCGAACCCAGTCTGGTAACCAGAATCTATTCAGCCGATGGAGAGGTGATAAAGGAGTTTTATACCGAACGTCGAATACTTACTCCTTTGAAGAGGATTCCCCCTCATCTTATAGATGCACTCTTAGCCACCGAGGACAGAAGGTTCTTTGATCACTGGGGGGCCAATCTGTTATCCATGTGTCGCGCTGTGTGGGTTAGTTTTCGGTCAGGACAGCGGATAAAAGCAACGAGCACCATCACTCAGCAGTTAGCTCGAACCCTGTTTCTTACCCCGGAGAGAACCATCCCTCGCAAAATAAAGGAGGTTTTAACCTCCATAAAGATTGAAAGAAATTATACCAAGGAAGAGATCATGGAGATGTATCTGAACCAGTGTTATTTTGGAAGGGGAGCTTACGGAGTGCAAGCCGCGGCTCAACTTTATTTCGGCAAGAATGTGGAAGATCTGACCATCCCTGAATGCGCGATTCTCATTGGCATTCCCAAAAATCCCAGCCGATATTCCCCCATCACTCATCCGGAATTAGCGTTCAAAAGAAGAAACATTGTCCTGGAATCAACGAAAGATTTCGGCAAGATATCCAAAAAGCTGGCAGATTCCTTAAAAAGTCTTCCTCTGGAGATTCATCCCACCTCCACACCCGTGGGTGAGGCTCCCTATTTCACCGAGATGGTGAGACAATACTTAGAGAAAAAATATGGAGAGGATAGTCTCTACCGGGGCGGACTGTCGGTTTATACCACCCTGAATCTGGAATTGCAGAAGGCAGCCGAAGAGACTCTTATCCCAGAATTGGAGGCTCGACAGCACAACATGGAGCAGACCCACTCATTGAGAGATACAAATTATACCGTGGTGGTAATCGACACAACCGGGGAAGAGCCTGTAAGAAAAAGAGAATACAAGCAAATTCAGGGGGCTCTGGTGTCTCTGGACAACAAAACCGGCAATATCCTATCTTTGGTGGGAGGAAAGGATTTTAAGCAAAGCCAGTTCAATCGGGCTGTGCAGGCTCTCCGCCAGCCCGGTTCTGGGTTCAAGCCTTTCGTCTATACCGCTGCAATTGATAATGGAGCCAGGCCCACCGACATTATGTATGACACCCCCATCATTCTCACCGGAGGAGATGGAAAGGAATGGAATCCTCAGAACTTCGACTTGGTCTTCCGGGGTCCGGTTACTTTAAGAGAAGCTTTAGCCAAATCGATAAATGTGGTGTCAGCCAAATTGATTCAGAAGGTCACTCCACAACAGACCATCTTTTTTGCCTCTCATATGGGAATAAGCACTTCGCTTGCTCCCTATCCTTCTTTAGCTTTGGGGACCTCAGAGGTAACCTTATGGGATATGGTCTCAGCATTTTCGGTATTTCCCAATAGGGGAATAAAAGTGGAGCCAAAATACATTCTAAAGATAACCGACCGTTATGGAAAGGTGCTGGAGGAGAAAAAATTCTCCAGAAGAGAGGAGGTGCTCTCCGCACAAACTGCTTATATCATGACCACCATGCTTCAGTCGGTGGTAAACAGAGGCACCGGCTACGGAGCCAGAGTTAGAGGGTTCACGCGACCCGCTGGAGGAAAAACTGGCACCTCAGACAACTGCATGGACAACTGGTTTCTTGGTTTTACTCCTCAAATCACCACCGGGGTATGGATAGGCTACGATGATAAGACGGTCATAGGCAAAAACGTCACCGGCGCCCATACTGCTCTTCCGGTCTGGACCGATTTCATGATAAAAGCTCATGAAAACTTTCCGGTGGAATATTTCAAAGTCCCGCCTGGGATATACTTCAAAACCGTATGTCTGGAAAGCGGGCTTTTAGCCACTGATAAATGCCCTCGAATAATCACAGATGTTTTTACCGAACAAACCATGCCTGAAGGAGTTTGCCATCTCCATCCTTCGGATGGGATTCCGGACACAACTATACGGGAGCTATTTAAAGAAAGAGAACAACTTCCAGAGAAACGGGAGGGGATACTATTTTAGGAAGCACCCATGTGAAAGAGCCTTTTTTCACAAAGGGTTCGGTTCAAAAAAACCGCCAGAGTTACACAATAACTGAAAACCCCGAAAAGTCTCTCATAGACTCTTCGGGGTTTTTGGATGTTTGGTTCACCATAAGTGGTTCGTCTAATTACGATTTAGACAAACCACCGGGCCTTATTTATACTTTGACCACATTGGTCGCCTGCGGACCTTTGGGTCCTTCAGTGATGTCGAAACTCACTTCATCCCCTTCTCTTAAGGTCTTGAAGCCCTCTTCCTGAAGAGCTGAGAAGTGGACAAAGACATCCTTGCCACCATCCTGCTGTTCGATGAAACCAAATCCTTTGGAATCATTGAACCATTTTACTTTTCCGGTTGCCAAACTTTTTCACCACCTTTCATAAAGCTAAAATTTTTGCATTACACCTACATCCAGCCATACAGTATTTGAGATTCATCGAAACCCTGCTGATCCGACTCTGGATCCTGCGGACTGGAATCTTTCGATATCGTCTCCAAGAACATAAAAAAAATCCACGAAAATTCAGCCTAAGTTTTCGTGGATTGAAAAACTCAAACCAACCAAAAACTTACTGCAACTTTCCTACCGCTAATTATAACTATCAATGTACTAATAAGCTTTTACGATCATTTTGTCAAGGAAAATCTTGGAAAAACAACAAAAAATCTTCTTTTTTTATCCGTTTGATAGAACTCGCTTTCATTTTTTATATCGGAAGAATTGCAGAAAGTATAACAGGAAATCCATAAGAAAATGTGGGGATGCGATTCATCCGACCCGAAAGAATTGGGTCTGATTCTTTAACCCCTTGGTTTTACCCGAGGTGATGAGCTTGTCCTTCGACTTTGTCCCGCACAATGCGGGACTTGTCGAACTGTCGAACCATAAACCAAGCCTAAACATACTCTTTCAGGTTTAACCTACAAGGGGAGAATGATGCTTTATTGGAAAAAGTCTTCGGTGCAACAAAGAAATAAGACTTTCATAGTAACTGAAAACCCCGAAAAGTCTTGGGTGGACTCTTCGGGGTTTTAAGTGTTATGGGCTGTCCTCCTAAAAATGGGACAGGCCACGAATGGCTTATCTATATTTTGACCACATTGGTCGCCTGCGGACCTTTGGGTCCTTCAGTGATGTCGAAACTCACTTCATCCCCTTCTCTTAAGGTCTTGAATCCTTCGTCCTTAATGGCTGAGAAGTGGACAAAGACATCCTTGCCACCATCTTGCTGTTCGATGAAACCAAATCCTTTGGAATCATTGAACCATTTTACTTTTCCGGTTGCCAAACTTTTTCACCACCTTTCATAAAGCTAAAATTTTTGCATTACACCTACATCCAGCCATACAGTATTTGAGATTCATCGAAACCCTGCTGATCCGACTCTGGATCCTGTGGACTGGAATCTTTCGATATCGTCTCCAAGAACATAAAAAAAATCCACGAAAATTCAGCCTAAGTTTTCGTGGATTGAAAAACCCAAACCAACCAAAAACTTACTGCAACTTTCCTACCACTTACTCTCACTTCTACTATACAAATACGCTTTTCTGACCCTTTTGTCAAGGAAAATATTCAAAAATCAACAAATTTTTTCCTTTTTTATCCGATTTCTAAAATCGCTCTCGTTTTTTATATCGGGAGATCTGCAAAAAATATAACCGGAAACCCTTAAAAAACATGGGGATGGAATTTATCCTTCAGGGACTGTTGAAAAACCCAACCAAGAGTGTCCAGATGGGCGGTTTTCCTAAGAGTTCAAGTGTTTGTGGTATAAGAACATCCAGATTTCAAGTTTTCCCCTCTCTTTGCCCTCGACGTGTGCTCTTCACCCGCCGTTGACTTTCGGTTCAAGAACTCATATTCTCCGAACAAGTGCAATCGGCCGATCTATTTTATTTGCTTGTTTCAATGGCTGGGCAAGGTCCCAGTTATTCCACCAACCCACAAACTCAAAATGTTCAGAGGCTGACACAAAGCATAGAAACTCCTGTGGATATATCACTCTTCTGATACCTTTTCCCACGATATTGTGTCTTTCTCCATGATCAACAACTTCAAGGGTAATGGTTTCTTCAAACGTTTGCTCAACACGATTTGTCACCTTCCATGAAACCGTAGTCTTTACTTGCAAACCATCACGCTCCATGTTCCAGCTAAATGCGCCTTCCGGTTTCCCTGGTTGATCATATTTAACACACCAATCAAGAAAATAAAGACCGCCCTTCTTCAATGCCTGGGCAACTGAATTGAAATGGGCTATCAACTCAGAAGTGCTTTTGACATACAAGGAATCCAGCAGAACATAGGCAAAGTCAACCGTTGTCTCAAGAGAGAAATCGTTCATGTCTGCGTGAATGAGATTTACCTGAGCACCAATGCGCTTTGCCTTTTCCCTGCTATATTCCAACATAACTTTGCTCACGTCAAGTCCACTGTATTGGTAGCCTCGTTTGACGAGTTCCTCCATATGCGGGCAACTTCCACATCCCAATTCCAAAACAGATTTCACCGGAATTCGCGAAAAACGTTTGAAACACTCTTCAAACAAATCCACTTCGACGGAGATATCTCGAAAGGAAAAGGCGATTTCGTAATATTTGGGATTGTTGTACAACTCAGACGATTCTTTGCCTTCTTTGTTCATGTTACCAACTCTATTTTTTAGAATCTCGCATAATGTCAGACTATGTGAAAACCATGTTTTAAAGTGGTGGCCGCAACCTTTTCGCAGGCTACCAAAATAGGGGTTTTCACACAAGCTGGTGTTTCAAGCGCATCTGAAATCCCACCTTTGGCGGGATTTGTCTCGAGTGCAGCGAAGTCAGATACGCTCTGTCGGGCGAAGTGGTTTTCTTATACTATTTGTGGAAGATACGTATATCCGCCTTCTATTTTTTCTCCCTCTTTTAAGTAATTTGTTACATGTTGACCACAATTGCTGCCAATATGATTTTCTGCTAACTCTCCTATGCTCAGGATAACTTCGTAACCTACTTCTCTCAGTCTCTTTATTATTTCATAATTTTTTTCATCTGACAGAATATAGGAAGATATTTTGTTTGCCCTTGCCTGATGGGTAGGATTCACCGGAGTTATTTTAATCAAAAATTTAGCTGGGTTAAAATGACGCAGGAGGATATCCGGGTCAACCGGTATTCCATCCGCCAGAGCAAAGTTGAGGGTTATTTTTCTGTCACCTCTTTTGTAAAATACCTTCCCATATTCGGCTATTTTCTCAAAATCCCATTTCTTAACAGGAATAAGCCAATCTCTTTTTTTTATATCCGTCGTGTGGATAGAAAACTGAAGCTGAAATCTCTCTTTATAAAATTTCCTTTTTATTTCTAATAACTTTTTAAAAAATCTGTCAGTTCCAGTAGGTGCGATTGTGGAAAGTGAAGGCAAAAGTCCTGGAGCATGGTATGACTCAGGGAGTTTTTGAAGCACATCAAGTACATTTGGATTAAAAGACGGCTCTCCCATCCTGGCAAATTGAATTTTAAACTTGTGAACTGGGACTTCTCTGTGTGGAAAACGACTTGCTATCAGATAATCTATCTGAGACATTATGTCATTTAAAGAAAGTTTCCCCTCATAATAGTTTCCAGCATCGCAAAAGCGACAGCCTACTGGACATCCATATAAAGTAGATAGCGTCAAAACCCATTTCTTTTCTCGAGGAATCGGAGGTTGAACTGATTCAACAAATTCTATTAGTTTTCCATCCTCCGTCTCAGCGATATAAACCATGGCGATATTTTCTTCTCCTATTTTGGCTATTATTTTCATATGCTATCTCTCCCCATATTTCTAAAGATTTCCATGGCGGCTTTAAGTCCATCTCCTACACAAATCGCAGTTTGCCTATAAATTCCATTTTTGACATCTCCAACCATATAAAGCTTATTTGCTTTCCTTAACGTTTCATAACTTCTCTTTAGTTCTCCACCTAAAATATTTAAACAAGGAACTCTCCCCATAGCGAATATCAAATAATCGGTATCGATTTGCATTTTCTCTTGGCTACCATTATGGATGCAGGTTAATATTACTTTGGAGTGCTCGTTATTTATTTCTCTAAGACTTACATCAGGCAAATATGAAATATTCTCGGATTTCATACACCTTTCCCTAAGCACTGGAATACACTTAGTCCGTTTACTTTTGTTTAAAATTATAACTTCATTCTTAAAAGACAAGTTAAGAGCATAATCGAATGCTGCATCACCAGCTCCTATGATTGCAATTCTCTTATTCTTGATTCCCCGAATTGGATAGATTTCATAAAATATGCGATCTTTGATGTCATCCGAAATCGGAAGGTCAGAAAATTTTTTTGGTTTTGTGCCGGTGGCAATTACTATAGTGGCGGACGTGAACACTTTTCGGTTAGTCTTTGTAAAAAACACTTTATCCTTATAGTCTATCTCCAGCACCCTTTCAAAGGTAACTGTGACTCCAGCATTTTCCAGTTGCTTTTTGAAAAGTCCCACAAGATCCAATCCTCCTATCCCTTCAGGAAAGCCCGGATAGTTCTCTACTAAGTTAGCATTTCTCAAAAGGCCACCAATTTCTTCCTGTTCCAAAAGGACAGGTTCAATATTGTATCGCTTTAATTGAATTGCGGTTGCTATTCCTGCCGGTCCTGCTCCTATTATGACCACATCCTTAATATCCACTTTTGAAAGCCTCCAAGCGTTGTAGTTGTAGGTCGGATATGTCCCCAAATGGGGACTATCCGACACTTTTCTGTATTCAAGCTTTCTTCTCTCAGGCGGTGTGCCTCTCCTATCCAAATGCCATTTTCCGACGTTTGGCCGGATCGTCAAGAATAACCTCTTCTATGTTAAAATGCTCTGGATCAAATTCTCCACCAATCCATCTCAGCATTTCTTCGTGCCGCTCATGAGTGGGATCTTTTATGATTCTCAAAAAATCTTCATACCCCCAGACACCTCCGCAATCTTCAGGTGGACAGGCTCGTTTCCCAGTAAGGCAGGTGGGGTAACTGATATTTTTATCCCGAGGTAAAATTTTTTCCAATTTTACATTATGTTTCCACCCATCGCCAAAATCATATGTGTAATCCGCTGACCTATTTTCCATAGAAAACCAGTCAGCAATTTTTTGTTTCCATTCTGGTAGAATTTCTCTACCAAGATCAAACTCTTCATCGGGAATTCCTACCCTTGTTTTAATCCCGGTAAAAGGATTAACCAATTCAAACTCATGAAGATGATAATCTTCCCACCCCATTGCATCTTGAATGGCAACATGCAGGTCCC
>JAGMFA010000008.1 GCA_023127875.1 Candidatus Zixiibacteriota bacterium | reverse complement strand
AAGGAGGAGAAGATGTCTGGCATGAGTATAACACAATACTTCTTTCCAGGTCAAGTAAAAAATTCGGCCTCTGGCAGAAAAGAGATTTATGGGCATCGCAATAAAGAGCGAGCGAAAACGGCTCTGGATGATGCGTATGCACTCATACGAGGTGGTGTAATCTTGCTAAGGAAAGCAAGAACCCCGAGCTTATCAGGTTTGCCCGAAAACTCAAACGACATAGTGAAGGGATTCTTAATCACGGAGACCCGTCTGGGAAGGTGTGCTCAATCTACCCCCAATAAGACTGGAAACACTGCTTCGCCCAAACTACAAAGAGAAAGCTAAAAGGGGATACCATGTACCTATACCTGTCCCTTTTTTATAAATAATATCTTGACAGGGAATTGACATTTTAGTATACTAAATTGTGAGCTTTTAAAAAAGCTGGGAAAGTGGATCTTTAAACCCCAAAAAGGAGGAAAAACCTACCACATAAGCGAATGGGTTTGAAAGTTAGGTTGAAGTGAGGATTTGAGAACTTTGAACCGTTAAATGGAACAGCCGTAAACTCACACAACCAAGCTTTGATGCTTAGAATGGCTGAGGAAATGAGGCCCACAGGATCCATTGGACATGATTTCGGTATATTGTTTGTCTTATGGTTTGAAGGAAGCTTGCCTTTGTAAGATGATGCCGAGTTAGGTGACATGTTTGTCCCATAAATAACTCGGCTTTTTTAAATTATCTGAAAGGAGTTTAGAACTTGAAAAAAGAGCGCCTGAAATTTTTTCTGATCTTCTCCTTAATTCTCTTAAATTCAATTTTCCCACTTAACCGAATTCACGGACAAGTTGTCACGCCAGAAAAGGTTTCGATCTTGTCCTCCACCACTGGCGAACCAATGCAGGTTCTGGAGAAAAGTATAGATCCGGCAGAGTATATATTAGGGACGGGAGACGAGCTCTCCATCGATATCTGGGGAGAACTTAACATTCATCACACTTTGAGTGTGACCCCTGAGGGAAATCTGTTGATCCCCAGGGTGGGGAAGGTTCAAGTGGGAGGTGAGTATCTGGCAGAAGCAAAGAATACCATCCGGGAAGCTATTCTTCGATCTTATAGAAACGCTCGGGTGACCATTACCCTGCTGAAATTAAGGAGGGTTAAGGTTGTAGTGGCGGGAGTCGTCAAGGCTCCGGGGATTTACTCCGTGTATGCTAACACTCGGGTATCGGAGGTAATTGACATAACTGGTGGGTTTCTGGAAAACTCCTCCCGCCGGAACATCATACTTACTCGTCCTGACAAAAGCAAAACCACCGTCGATGTGTTCAGGTTTAAACGGATAGGTGATCGCAGCAGAAATCCCTATGTTTTTGGTGGAGAGGTCATTTTTGTGCCGGCAAGAGAGGTCAGTATAAACGCAGTGGGAATTTACGGGGCGGTGAAATCAGGTGGCGAATTTGAATATGTTCCCCAAGATAGTCTTCTGGATCTGATACGTTTAGCCCATGGTTTAACCATGGATGTGGATCTTCTGCAGGGGGAGCTAATCAGGTTCAATCCGGATAACCTCACCACCACCACCATTCCCATTAATCTCAAAGGATTGCTAACGGGGGATAATCCTCAGAAAAATCTACCTCTTTTGCCAGATGACCGGGTATTTATACGAACAGTTCCCAAATTCCATAAGAAAGATCAGGTAATCGTCCAAGGAGAGGTGTACTATCCGGGGGTGTATAATATTGAGGAAGACAAAACAAAGCTATCTCAAATCATCACAAAGGCTGGTGGATTCACCCTAAACGCTTCTCTGGCTGAGGCGGAGATGGTCAGATCCTATAACGTGGTTGATCCTGAATTCGAAAGATTAAAAAACATCCCGGTTGCAGATATGACCGAGTCGGAATATGATTACTTCAGACTCAGATCCCGGGAGAAGCCAGGAAGGGTGGCATGCAATTTTGAAAAACTATTAGTGGAAGGATTGAGCGAATATGACGTCGCCTTAAAAGATGGGGATGTAATCGACATACCACCCAAGAGCATGGTGGTCAATATTTCAGGAAGCGTGATAAATCCAGGGTTGATTCCCTACGAACCCGGTAAGAATTATAAGTATTATATAGATCGGGCTGGGGGGTTCTCGTGGAAGGCGCGTAAAAACAAGATCCTGATCATCAAAGGACAGACCGGAGAAAGAATGAAGCCATCTAAACGTCGCAGAATAGATCCGGGAGATACCATTTTGGTCCCGGAAAAGCCTGAAAGGAACTATTGGAAGTTCTTTAGGGACACCATGCTGGTTTTGGGGAATGTTGCCACCATTTATTTGGTGATTCAGCAAGCCACTGAATGAAAAAGGGTGGTCTTAGTTAAAGAACGGGGATTGGAGAATGGAAGCCCGAGAACTTGAAGCAGAAAAAGTAAACATTTACACCTACCTAACCATCCTGGTAGGCTACCGCCGGTTCATCTTTTTAAACCTGGTGGGGGTATGTTTAATTGTGGCGATTCTTTCCTTTTTGCTTCCCAGCTGGTATCGTGCCACCACCACCATTCTTCCTCCGGGAGGAGAAGCCGTAGGTTTAGGAGTGGCATCTTCCCTTATGGGCACGGCCTCTGGACTCGCCACCTCTTTCTCTTTGCCTTTTATGGCAACTCCATCAGATATCTTCGCCGCAATTTTAAAATCAAGAACCGTAGGAGAGGTGGTGGTGGAAAAGGAAAATCTGATGGAAGCCTATAAAACCAAATCCATGGAGAGAGCTTTAAGAGAGCTTTTCGCACATGTTTCGGTAAAGGTAACTGAGGAGGGTCTGATATCGCTATCTTATGAGGACAAAGATAAAATCAGAACCGCCAAGGTGGCAAATCGGTTTGTGGAGGAGCTGGATCGGGTCAACAGAGAGACAAGCGCGTCTCAGGCAAAGAATGCTCGGGTGTTTATAGAGGAAAGATTGGTTCAAACTCAAATGGAGTTAACCCGGGCAGAGGAGAATTTGAAAAGATTCAAAGAGGAGAACAAGACCATCCTTTTGGACGATCAGATGAAAGCCGCTATTGAGAAGGCCGCCGATCTGAAAGCCCAGTTAGTCTCCTCAGAGATCGATCTGAATGTGTTGAGCAAAACCATGTCTTCTTCACATCCACAAATTAGGTCGCTGAGAAGCAGAATAAACGAAATAAAAAAACAGCTGGAGATTTTACAGCTGGGAAACCAGACTGAAAACACAAAAGGGAGAACGGTTCTGGACGTTCCTTTCACTGAGGTTCCCTCTTTAAGCCTCAAGTTGGCGCGTCTGGTTAGGGAGGTAAAAATTCAGGAGGGAGTATTTGAGCTTTTGACCCAACAATATGAGCAATACAAAATCCAAGAGACAAAAGACACTCCCACTATTCAGGTTCTGGACAGGGCCGTCCCTCCAGAGAAGAGAGTCAAGCCCAAAAGGGCGCTTCTGGTGGTGCTTTCAGGAATCTTGAGCATCTTCGCATCCACGGTCTTTATATTCGGTTTAGAATACTTCAAGATATCCAAGCAGAAAAATCCTGAAGGATTCGAGAGGCTTGAAAATCTTCTGGGCGCCTGGAGAAAGGATGTGGAGGATTTGAAAAAGAAGCTCTCCTTCAGGCAGAAAAAGGATACACCTTGACTTTGTCCTGAGGCAAGGAGGAAGGAAAAGTAGTTTTTCGAAGCTGGTTTCGAGGCTTGAAGCTCGGAAATTCCCAACAGATGAAACAGATGAAGAATTTTTCTGTGCCCGCCAGGTCCCCTGACCTGGCGGGAGGTTTCTGTCGGGTCGGGGACCCGACAGGCACACAAAAATTACAAAAGAGAACATATGTTATTTAATAAAGCACTAGCTTGACGGTGACGAAGCTCGTTTCGAGGCTTGAGGCTCGGCAATAGAAGCTGGAGAATTCCCAACAGATGAAACAGATGAAGAATTTTAAGCGTCGAGCTTCGGAAGTTCAGCCTCGTTGCCAACTCCGCCAACGGCAAACTATAAGTTGTCTAACCCGGTAACTCTTTTGAAAGGTAAGATATGATTAAAATCGGTCTAATAGGTTGTGGTGCTTGGGGAAGAAACTTGCTGAGAAATTTTTCCAACCTGCCCGGATGTGTGCTGCTTTCATGCTGTGACGAAGATCCCAAGCAGACAGAGAAACTCTGTCCCAGTTATCCGGGAGTCAAATTCACCCAGGACCATAAGGATATTATTGAGAATCCCAATCTGGATGCAGTGGTAATCTCCACTCCTCCAGCCTCGCATTTTGAACTATCCAAGGCGGCTATTCTGGCAGATAAAGATGTGTTTGTGGAGAAGCCTCTGGTGCTGGATGTAAAGGAAGGTGAAGAACTGGTAGCATTAGCAGAAGAGAAAAAGAGGATTTTGATGGTCGGACACATCATGGAGTATCACGCCGCCACCTTGAAATTGAAGGAATATATAGATAAAGGCGAATTGGGCAAAGTGTATTACCTTTATTCCACCCGGGTAAACCTGGGGAAGGTTCGAGACATAGAGAATGCCCTGTGGAGCTTTGCTCCTCATGACATCTCCATGATTCTGTTCTTGTTGGAAAAAGACCCAACTTCAGTCACTGCTACAGGCGAGTGTTATCTGCAGAAGGGAATAGAAGACGTCGCTTTCATGACCATGCACTTTCCTGACGGAGTGATGGCTCATATCCACGTGAGCTGGCTTGATCCCCATAAGGATAGGAAGCTAACCGTGGTGGGGAATAAGAAGATGGCGGTTTTTGATGATACCCGCTCTGCAGAGAAGATCTGGATTTACGACAAGGGGGTGGAGACCAAACAGGACTACAGCACCTATGGAGAGTATCTTAGTCTCAGGTTCGGCGATATTCTGATTCCCAAAATCAAAAGTACAGAACCGTTGAAGGTAGAATGTCAACAGTTTATCGAAAGCATTCAAAATCGCAAGCCGCCGCGAAGTGATGGTAGGGATGGCTTGCGAGTGTTGAAGGTCTTGGATGCCGCCCAGAGATCTTTAAAAATGGGTGGCTCTCCGGTTAAAATAGAGTAAATCTCACTCTTCATCAACCTCAACTAAAACCTTACAGGAGTCGAATTATGGAGAACTTCATTGACAAATCTGCTCAGATTGGAGAGGGGACTAAAGTGGGAAGGTATTCGATCATTGGCAAAGAGGCAAAAATCGGAAAAGGATGTGCTATCGGAAACAATGTCACCATCTATCCTGAAACCGAAATAGGGGATTTCGTCAGAATAGATGATAACACGGTGATAGGAAAGTTGCCCATGAAGGCGGCCACCTCCGCCACAACCAAAGAACAGCAGCTTCCCCCGGCGAAGATCGGGGATAATTGTTTGATCGGCACATCAGTGGTTATCTATGCCGGCGCCACTTTGGGGAAGAAGATCCTGGTGGCTGATCTGTCCACCATCAGGGAAAATGTCACCGTTGGAGATTTCACCATCGTGGGAAGAGGCGTTGCCATCGAGAATTTCTGTAAGGTGGGCTCATATTGTAAGTTAGAAACAAATGTCTATATTACCGCTTATTCAGAGTTAGGGGATCGTTGTTTCATCGCCCCCTGCGTGGCCACCAGCAACGACAACTATATGGCTCGAAGTAAGGAGAGATTCAAGCACTTCAAGGGGGTGACGGTCAAAAAGGGAGGAAGGATAGGGCTGAACGCTACCATCCTTCCCGGAAAGGTGATTGGCGAGGATTCGCAGGTTGCCGCCGGAGCGGTGGTAACCAAGGATACACCATCTAAGAAGATAGTCCTGGGCTCGCCTGCCAAAGAGTGGAGGGACGTGCCCGAAGATCAGCTTCTGGAGAATCAATAGCTGATTTTAAGAATATCGCCTTTTTGGGGTTGATAAACTCTGTTTTGCTGTTTTACGTAAAGGAAACCAAGACAAACTTACGGGAGGATTAGATGAATGTCGCATTCTTGGATCTTAAAAGACAATATAGTTCCATTAAAGAAGAGTTAGATCAGGCGGTTTTTTCCGTCCTGTCTCATGCCAGATTTATCATGGGACCGGAGGTGAAAGCTTTTGAGGAGCAGGTGGCAAAGTATTGTGGAATAAAATTTGCCATTGGAGTTGCCTCGGGAACCGATGCCTTACTTCTATCCTTGAGAGCCTGTGGAGTCAGGCCAGGAGATGAGGTTATCACCACCGGCTTCTCCTTTTTTGCCACTGCCGGAGTCATCACCCGGCTGGGAGCAATTCCGGTGTTTGTGGATATAGATCCTTACACCTATAACATGGTTTCAGAGCAGATCGAAAAAAAGATTACCTCAAAAACCAAAGCAATAATGCCGGTTCATCTTTATGGTCAATGTGCAGACATGGACCCGATCACCGCGATTGCAAAAAAACATAATCTGAAGGTGGTGGAGGATGCGGCTCAAGCCATAGGGTCTAAGTACAAGGGGAAAAAAGCGGGAAGTTTGGGCGATTTCGGTTGCTTCTCCTTTTTCCCCAGCAAAAACTTGGGAGCGGCGGGAGACGGAGGCATGGTGGTTACCAATAATCCGGAGATGGCTGATCTGATAAGAATGTTAAGGGTTCACGGCGCAAAACCCAAATACTACCACTCCATCGTGGGCTACAACAGCAGGCTTGACACCCTGCAGGCTGCTATACTAAGCGTTAAGCTAAAATATCTGGATGGATGGACCCAAAAAAGAAGAGAACATGCGAAAGTTTACAATGATGCCTTTAAAGATTCTGAGATCATCACTCCCAAGGAAGAGGATTTCAATTATCATATTTATCATCAATACACCATTGCGGTCAAAAACAGGGATCATTTGCGTGAAGTTCTGAAGGAGAATCAGATAGGTCATGACGTTTATTATCCCGTTCCTTTGCATTTGCAGGAATGCTATAAATCATTAGGATACAAAGAAGGGGACCTACCGGTGATTGAAAAGAAGGGTAGAGAGGTGATTTCCATCCCCATATATCCGGAGTTAACATCCGAAGAGCAGAATTTTGTGATCGAGACCATAAAGGGAGCAGTTTAGTTGCCACCTTTGTTCGGGTGGGGGTTCAACCCCCGCCCGAACATGGAAGCCTTGAATTAATGATGTTAAGATAGTGGATTATATAGCAAGTTATTGAATATGTAAAAGGCAATGAAAATCATTTCAGTGGTGGGGGCTCGTCCCCAATTTATAAAACTCTCCTCTCTTTCTAAGGAATTGAGAAAAAAACACAGGGAGGTCATTCTCCATACTGGGCAGCACTATGATGACGAGTTGTCCCGAGTTTTTTTCTCCGAGCTTTCCATACCAAAACCGGACTACAATCTGGGGATAGGCTCAGCCGAACATGGGGAGCAGACCGGCAAGATGCTGAAGTCAATTGAAGAGGTTCTCACTTTTGAGAAGCCGGATCTGGTTATAGTTTATGGGGACACCAATTCCACACTTGCCGGGGCTTTAGCTGCGGCTAAACAGAATATCCCGGTGGCTCATGTGGAGGCAGGACTGCGGAGTTTTGTAAAGTCCATGCCTGAGGAGATTAATCGTATTTTGACCGATCACGTAAGCTCGTTGCTTTTCTGCCCAACTCCCACATCGGTCAGGAACTTAAAAAGAGAGGGAATAACAAAGGGGGTGCACCTGGTGGGGGACGTGATGTATGACTCTCTTAGAGAGAATCTATCTGTGGCGGAGAAAAAGTCAAAGATAATGAAGAGGTTAAACCTGCAAAAAGAAAAATTCTATCTGATTACGGTTCATCGGGCAGAGAACACGGATATAAGGCAAAATCTGAAAAGAATAATCCAAATTGCGACAAACCTGGATAAAAAGGTTGTTTTTCCCATCCATCCCCGGACCAGAAAAAGACTCTCCGAGTTCAATTTTCTGGACAGATTGCTTTCAAAAAGTGATCTTCTCTTAATTGATCCGGTCAGTTACCTGGATATGTTAGTTCTGGAGAAGAACGCCAGATACGTGTTAACCGATTCAGGCGGAGTGCAAAAGGAAGCCTACTTTTTGAGAACCCCCTGTCTCACCTTAAGAGAAGAGACCGAATGGGTGGAGACTTTAGGTAGCAATTGCAACCAAGTAGTGGGTTTAAGCTTAAAGAAGGTGTTAATGAGGGTCAGGGAATTAAAAAATGTTGGTTTAGATTCTGATAGAAAGAATGAACTTACTGTGAAGGGCGCAAAGTACAAAATAGCCCTGATAATTTCCCGCCCAGTAAAGCAGATGAAACTGCAAAGATTGGTGTTAACAAAAGCTGAGAAAGGAAAAAACAGTTCATCCTCGGATTTAAAATATTCTAATTAGGTAGATCGAATTGTCGACCGCCAGAACAGTTTCAAAAAATTTTCTTTTTTTGACCTTTGCTGATTTTTTTAACAAAGCCCTGGCCTTTTTAGGAGTGGTTTATCTAGCCAGGGTTTTGAGAGTAGAGGGGTTCGGCAAAATTGAGTTCGCACAGGCCATAATGGTATATTTTTTGTTGGTCGTAAATCAGGGGCTGAGTCTCTTTGGGGTAAGGGAGATAGCAAAAGACAAAACCAGGATAAAAACCTATGTTGACCACATTATGACTATGAGGCTTTTATTGTCTTTGGTCTCTTACGTTTTCTTAGTCGTTTTTGTATTATGGATTAAACAACCTATGGAAGTAAAGAGACTCCTGTTAATTTATGGTTTCACCCTTTTCACTTTTTCTCTCACCTTGGATTGGGTATTTCAAGGAATAGAGAAGATGGAGTATATAGCATTAGGCCGGATAATAAATCAGGTAGTTTATGTAGGTGGCCTTTTTCTTTTGGTGAAAAACTGGGATCAACTTTTGCGAGTACCCATCATTCGAGTTGTAGCCACAATCACCGGAGCAATAATTTTGCTTTATATCTTCATCAAAAGATACGGCGATGTAAAATTAAGCTACGACCTTAATCTATGGAAACAGATTTTTAGACAATCCATACCTATGGGGGTTTCCTTTGTTGTGATCCAACTTTATTACAGTTTTGACTCGGTGATGTTGGGTTTTATGAAGGGGGTAACGGTGGTAGGCTGGTATAATGCGGCTTATAAGATAGTTTTGCTATTTATCGGTTTCGCCAGTCTGTTTGGAACCGCCATATTCCCGGTCTTATCGAGATATTACAAGGAGTCTTTTACCAAACTCAGCAACTTTGTCTTTCAATCTTCCCGACTCAATATTTTTTTCGGGCTTCCCATTGCGGTGGGTGGAACGATCTTGAGCGGTCAAATCATCCAATTTGTTTACGGCTCCGCTTATCAATCTAGCGTACTGCCGCTTCAAATCTTGTTCTGGAGCGTTTTCACAGTTTATTTCAATTGCTCTTTTGCATTCTGTTTGTTAGCATGTGATAAACAGAAAGAATATATGTACAGCGTATTGGCTGGTGCTACAGTCAACTTAACTCTGAACTTAATACTAATACCTAAATATAGTATGTTAGGTGCAAGCATTGCTACCATTGTATGCGAGGTTATCACCTTAGGATTAATTCTTTTTTATTCAAGAAGAATAGTGAAAGCCATTCCATGGATTGATTTGTTAAAAATATTGGGAGCCTCTGCATTCATGGGAATGGTTTTATATTTCTTCCCGGGAAATCTTTTAACTAAAGTGTTCTTAGGAATATTTGTTTATCTCGCGGCCATGATTGTCCTTCGTGGAATCAAGGGCGAAGATGTAATGTGGTTAAAACGAATCATTAAGGCCTCTTATGAGTAGAAAAGAACTCTACAAAGAAAAAGATAATAATTACTACGGTCTTATAAGACATGATTTGATCCAGATGATTGAGGGTAGTGGTAACAAGATTTTGGATATCGGATGTGGTGAGGGTCAGACCGGGTGGACCTTAAAGAAGTCTGGCAAAGCCAAAGAAGTCGTGGGAGTTGAACTTATTGAAGGTCCAGCAAAAAGGGCAGAAATCAGGCTGGATAGAGTTATTCATGGGGATGTGGAAGAGATAACTTTATCGTTTGAACCAGGATATTTTGACTATATTATTTTAGCGGATGTGGTTGAGCATTTGATCGATCCATGGCGGGTGATAAAACAGCTGTCCAGATTTCTTTCTAGGGAGGGTTTTCTGGTCGCCAGCATCCCCAACGTAAAATATTGGAGGGTGCTGATGGATTTGATTGTTTTTGACAGGTGGACATACCACAGGGCTGGAATTTTGGACAAAGGGCATCTGAGATTCTTCACTTATACCACTATGGCGGAGATGTTTAAAACCAATGGTTTTGAGCTCAAAGAAATCAAAGCCAAAAAATCTACTCGATTGGCAAATAAGTTATTTAATCGGGCAACATTTGGAATATTTGAGAAATTTTTGGTGCCAGGATATTTAGTTAAAGCACAGAGAAAGGTTAGATGAAAACCGACTTAGCTGTGCCTACATTATCCTTACCTTATGGCAAGAAACAAAGCTGGCCGATTTTTGGCGTTTTGTTTATCTTCCAAATCACTACTGTGTTGCTCTATGCATCGGGTTTTAAGTTCATTTCACTCTTACCTATCGTTTTATTAATTTTTTTACTTTTGGTGTCCGATTTTAAATTGAGCGTCTATTTTTTCATTCTTAGTCTTTTCACAAATTACTTTTTCTTCCCAAATTCCGGAATTCAATTGGCTGACTTTTCCGCGTTGATAATGGTTATTTCATACCTAACCCGAGGAGCTTTGAATGGAGACTTAGCCATTCATAGGACACCTTTGGATAAGCCTATTCTTATCTTTCTTTGTGTTCTGGGTCTTTCCATGATCCACGTGGTAGATTTGCCCTTTGGAATTAGAAACTATTTCAGACACGTCCAGCTATTTATTATATTTTATATTCTTTCCAGTGGGTTACAAAAATCGGACATCAAAAGAACGCTCACCCTTTTCTTGGTGTTCACTTCCCTCCATTCAACATTCAACATCTTTCAGTCTCTTTTTTCCAGTGGTCATATACGTTCCTTTGGAATTGCCGGCGTTTTTTTTAACGATATCCTTGTTGTCTCTCTTTTGATCGCCTATTCTTTTTATCTTTTCCATAAAGATGTAAAAAAGAAAAGGTTTTACGGGCTCGTATTTTTTGTAGCATTGGGGGGGTTGGTTGTCTCTCAAACCAGAGGAGCTGTTTTGAGTTTTCTTTTAGGTTATTTCTTCGTTACTGTTGTGGCATTAAAAAAAGCAAGGGATTTAAAGTTAGCTTACGTAAAGAGAAACTTCTTGAGATCGACTGGCTTAATTCTCACAATCCTTTTAGTTTTTATGATCTTCTCTCCATCCATTTTATTGGGTTTCAGTCACAGGTTTTATACTATAACCCAAGGTCCAGCAGAGACAATTGAGCTAAGATTTGTGCTTTGGGGGACAGCAGTAAAATCGTTTTTACAAAATCCAATCTTAGGAGTCGGACTGGGGCAATTTGCGAGAATATCTCAGGTGCTTCCCGAACTTAGATTTAATCCATTGTTTGCATATGTATCTGGACTAGGAGCACATAATATAGTGCTGTCATATTTGACGGAAACAGGCATCTTAGGTCTTTTATGCCTATTTTATTTGATGTTGAAATCCCTGAGACTAGGGTGGATAAATTTTAAGAGAAGTAAAAGTGAGGCTGAAGTACCTATTAGTGTGAGTCTTTTGGGAGTTTTGTTTTTCGTGGTGGCTTCCTCTTTCTATGCAGGAGAATGGTTTTGGAGCGTAAGTGGAATGCTTTTTATGTTCTTATTGGCTTTGTTGGTGGTGTTCAACAAAAGTATGGGGAATGAAAACGAATTATGGAGAAGGCAATCCAACCCAAATTATCGATAATCATTGTCAGTTACAACACAAAGGAGCTGTTGATAGAATGTTTATTTTCTGTCTTTAATTCTCTGAAGAATGTTGATTTTGAAACTATTGTTATAGATAACGATTCCAAAGACGGAAGTGCAGAGGAAGTGCAGAACCATTTCCCGAAAGTTAGATTAATTAAAAATCAAAACAATAAAGGTTTTGCTGCCGCTAACAATCAGGGATTAAGACTTATGCGAGGAAAGTATGCTGTCCTTTTGAATCCTGATACCTTGGTTGTTAACTCAAGTTTGACCAAGATGGTTAAATTCCTGGAGGAGCATAAAAGGGTAGGAATGCTGGGTTGCAAAATTGTTAACCCTGATGGCTCCTTGCAACCATCGGCGTTTCCTCTGCCAACTTTAAAAGATTTAATTTTGTCCGGCTTCGCGGCCAGTTGGATATTTTGGGGGCGATACGTTCAGCGCTATTCTTCTCGTCATTACGTCCCTCAAAAGGTGCCAGTCAAAGTAGGTTGGGTTTCAGGGGCTTGCTTAATGATCCGTAAGAGAACTATGGATGAGATTGGTTTGCTGGATGAGAATTTCTTTTTATTCTCTGAGGATGTGGATTGGTGCATTCGCGCCAGCCGAAAAGGATGGGCTGTTATATTCTATCCCGAAGCTACCATAATCCATTATGGTGGCCGAAGCGCCCAGAAAAATCTTGCACTGAAGATAAGTTCTTTTTACCAGAAAAGGTTTTATTTTGGCAAAAAACATTTTGGAAGGCCTGCCCTTTTGATTCTGAAATTGATTTCATTTTTCGAATTGATAGGAAAGGGGCTTATCGTTGGTATATTTCTAAAGATGGACTCCAAAGAGAGACGAGCTCGTTTAAATGGTTACGAACAAGCGTTTAAACTGATCTTCCGAAGAATACCGTGAACATACAGTTTATTTATTCCTTGATTTGTTCGCAACCGATTTCGAAACGATCCTTTTAGGATTAACTAAAGCGATAAACCAAACTCTTTGCCCAAATTTTTATGAAGACCCTTTTTGTCTATCACAAGAAAATGGCCTCCTTCATAAAGAAAGACATAGAAATTTTGAAAAAAAGACATCAGGTGAAGGTGGTAAGATATTCAAATATCTCGGATGCGTATACCATATGGAAGGGAGTCCGCTGGTGCGATCTTACATTTTGCTGGTTTGGCAGCATACATGCTTTTTTTCCCATTCTGTTCTCGAAGGTGCTGGCTAAAAAGAGCATAGTAGTAGCAGGTGGGTATGATGTAGCATGCTTGCCTGAGATCAATTATGGCCTTTTTTGTTATTGGTGGAAAAAATGGTTGCCTTTGTTTGTATTTCGTTGGGTGGACATAATTCTAACAGTATCTAAGAGTAACACAGCCGAAACGCTGAAAAACGCAAAGGTCAATGCTGCCAAGGTCAGATTGGTGTATCACGGCTTCGATTCTGATAAGAGCAAGTCTCTGTTTCCTCCAGAAGAAAGACCACTCGTGTTGACCGTAGGTAACGTGTCCAAGTCCACACTGGCTAAGAAGGGGTTAGAGCTATTCGTGAAGACCAGCAGATTGCTGCCAGAGGTTGAGTTCATTTTAGTGGGGAGGTGGATGGATGACTCGATAGGTTATCTGAGAACAATCGCTTCTTCCAATATGAAATTTATTGGTGAAGTAGACCAAGACCAGTTGTTTGGAATAATGTCCAAAGCCAAAGTTTATGCGCAGGTCTCCCGTCATGAAAGTTTCGGATGTGCATTGGCAGAAGCTATGCTGTGCGAATGTATTCCTGTAGTTTCCAATGCAACGGCACTACCCGAAGTAGTAGGCGATTGTGGATTTTTTTTAACAGAGCAAAGCCCAGAAAAGTTGGCCGCATTGATTAGCAAAGCTTTAAATAGCGATTCGCAATTAGGTAAAAGGGCGAGAGAGCGAATAAAAATGCACTTCCCGTTGGAGAAAAGAGAAAAAGCCTTGTTACAGGTTGTAGAACAGTTGATAGCTTAAATCAACAATTCAATCCTCAACAGTTTAGTTATGTGGAGATATTTGAAGAACTTAATTGAAAAAGAAATACGTATGAAAACTTTAGTCTATCACAATAGATGTCTGAAAGTAAGGAATACTCATCAAGAAGATGAGCTATTATAAATTCAAAAACATGAACATCCTATATCTCACACAATACTTCCCTCCGGAGATAGGGGCCACTCAGAATAGAGCTTTAGAGATGGTAACCCACTTAGTCGATTCTGGACATCACGTAACCGTCCTAACTGAATTTCCCAATCATCCTTCAGGAATCATTCCCAAAAGATACAAGTTCAAATTATTTGAAAGAGGATCATATACAGGAATCGAAGTAATCCGGTGTTTTGTCAAAGCCTCCCCCGATAAAAACTTCCTTAATAGACTATTATTTTATTTCTCTTTTATGATTAGCTCTTTTATCGCAGGAATGAAATTGAAAGGCAGAAAATATGATCTCATCTATGCCACCTCACCTCCCTTGCCGGTTGGCCTTTCAGCATATATCATAAGCAAATTAAGACAGATCAAATTCATATTTGAGATTCGTGATCTTTGGCCCGAATCAGCCATAGCCATGGGAGAACTTAAAAACAGAAAAGCTATTCAACTGTCTGAATGGATAGAGAGGATCTGTTATAAAAATGCAAGTAAAATAGTTGTCGTTACTCAGGGGATTCGTAATCGTCTAATTCAGAAGGGCATAGATTCGGATAGACTACGGATAGTTCCAAACGGTGCCAATGTTGAGGTGGTTAGCTTTTCTGCTGATAATGACTTATTTAAGAAAGAATTGGGTTGTCAAGGTAAATTCATTATCTTATATGCTGGTATAATAGGTTTAGCTCAGGGAATAGAAACTTTAGTGGAGGTTGTAAAACTGTTGAAGGATAATAAGAATATACTTTTTTTGTTCGTGGGTGAGGGTCCTCTCAAAGGAAAGTTATTGGAACTTCAGAAAGCGTATGAACTTAATAACCTTTATATTATAAACGAGATGCCCAGAAAAGAAATTTTTAAGTATACTGCTGCAGCTGATGTGTGTTTAGTTCCATTAAAGAAAGCGGACATTTTCAAAACAGCCTTGCCCTCCAAGATGTTTGATGCATGGGCCTGTGGACGCCCGATCATTTTGACTGTGGATGGGGAGGCAAGGGAACATTTAAATAAAGCTAATGCAGGAATATATGTCGACCCAGAAGATCATATAGGAATTAAAAAAGCAATAATTCATTTATTTAACAATCCGATCCTGTGCCAAAAATATGGAAGAAATGGAAGAAGGTATGTTGAAAAACACTTTTCTAGAAAGGTTTTGGCTCAAAAATTAGAGAAGTGTCTATTTACCGTTTTGAATAATAATAGTTGATAAAACTCATAATCCAGAGTTGAGGAGCTAATGAAATCTTTAATCACTGGAGGAGCGGGGTTTATCGGTTCGCATCTGGCGGAAAGCCTTTTGAAGAGAGGAGATGAGGTTTACGTTATAGACGATTTCTCTACTGGCAGTTTGGATAACATCCAGCATCTTCTCTCCGAATCCAGATTCCATTCAACCGTGGGCACCATACTGTTTGAGAAAGCGGTGGAACCATTAATACAAGCATGCGACTGCGTTTATCATCTGGCGGCGGCTGTGGGGGTGCGTCTTATCATCGAAAAGCCGGTTGATACCATAGAAACCAATATATTGGGAACGGAGATCATTTTGAGGCTTGCCAACAGATATAAAAGGAAGGTTTTGATTTCCTCTACATCCGAAGTCTATGGGAAGGGGAATCACATTCCTTTCAAGGAAGGTGATGACCGAACCTATGGCGCCACCACCAAAAGCCGGTGGAGCTATGCTACTTCCAAGGCAGTGGATGAGTTTTTGGCCTTAGCTTATTATCGTGAGAAAAAGCTTCCGGTAGTGATAGCCCGGCTTTTTAACACCATAGGTCCACGGCAAACCGGAAGTTACGGAATGGTGGTGCCTTCTTTTGTGCAACAGGCTCTATTAGGCCACCCCATCACGGTCTTTGGAGATGGAGAGCAAACCAGAAGCTTTACCTATGTGGATGATGTGGTTTCTGCCCTGGTGAAATTGATGGAGCATCCGGAGGCTGAGGGTGAGGTGTATAATGTGGGAAACAACGAAGAGGTGAGTATAAACGATTTAGCCTCTCTGGTGAAAAAATTGACCAAAAGCGATTCCTCGATTGTTCATATCCCCTATGATGAGGCGTTTGAGAAGGGATTTGAGGATCTGCAAAGAAGAGTTCCAGATACAACTAAGACCAAAAAGCTCATCGGATTCAAGCCTACTGTCAGTTTAGAGGAAGGCATCCGTAGAATCATAGAATACTATCGGAGATAAATTCAAACCAGCGACACAAATTGAGAGCTGTTTTCTAAACCCCCGACATAAACCATAGAGTTATGGTCAATGTGTTTCTTGTCTTCATAATTTCTTTTGTGATAGTTTTTGGGATCACCCCCAAAGTTATCCGGTTTGCTCACAAAGTTGGCTTCCTGGATTATCCCACTTCATACAAGCTACACAAAAGACCTACCCCTCTTCTGGGAGGGGTGGTGGTTTATTTAGGCTTCATCGTCTCGTTTTCCCTGGGAATCTTTCTTTCGCATATTCGCTGGGACGGCACCCTTTTGGGCATTTTCTTGGGAAGCTTGCTATTGGTACTTCTGGGCTTATGGGATGACAAAAAGGGATTGTCACCTTCCCATAAACTCTTCGGGCATATTTCGGCTGCACTTTTGTTCATCTTTTTCAGCCAAAGGGTGATCCTTTTTACCAATAGTTTTCTGGATGCTTTAATTCTCTTGCTTTGGATAGTGGGGTTAATCAATGCTTTAAATTTTTTGGACAACATGGATGGATTGTGTGGAGGCATCACCTTTATCCATTGTATAGCGTTCTTTGTGATCGGTGCATTAACCGGCCAGATGGTGGTGGTCTTGATAAGTCTTTCCTTGGCTGGAGCCGTGCTGGCCTTCCTGAAATATAATTTCCGTCCAGCCAAGATATTCTTGGGGGATGCAGGAAGCATGCTGAACGGTTTTCTCCTGGCATGTATGGGAGTGTTGTTTGCTCAAAAGAATCCTTCCCCTCACTTTCTTTTAGTTCCGATTTTGATCTTAAGCTATCCCATTTTCGACATTACTTTTGTCACCTTCACTCGACTCAGAGAAGGAAGAAAGGTTTACATCGGAGGAAAAGATCACTCCACCCACCGAATGGTAAAAATGGGTATAAAGCAACGGCACATGATCTGGAGCATTTACCTTACTTGTCTGGCTTTAGGAGCTCTGGCGGTTTTGGTCTATTCCTTCTTCGACTCCCCTTTCAAGATGCTGATAACCGTTTTCGTCTGGCTGATTCTGACCATCTTTGGGGTCCATTTACTGAGGAATTTTGTCAATATCGGAGAGAGACTTATCTTGATCTTCAGTGATATGATTATGATCAATGCCGCATTTCTGTTTTTTTTCTGGGCGAAATTTAACTCCGGTTTGTTTGCCAATCAGTGGAGCATCCCCTTATCTGAATATGTCGCTCCGGCTATCTGGATTACCATCTTTTGGCTGAATTTGTTCGCCGTCTTCGGACTGTATGAGGTCCCTGGAGACTCCAGGTTCATAGATGAGATGAAAGGAATTGCTAAAGCATCAGCTGTGGGAATCATTCTCTTTTTGATCTTAACTTCAGACCCTTCTTATTTGCACATTAAACCCTGGATTTTGCTTTTGATTTATAGCATCACCATGATTTTGGCTCTGGGTTTGGGACGGGGTCTTTTCACATATATGGCCAGGAAATTTAATTTTCTGGGAGTTTCCGTTCGTAAAGCCATAATTGTGGGAACCAAACAAAAGGCAAAAAATCTTTTTGAAAAGCTTACCGCCAATTCTGAATATGGTTATCAGGTGGTAGGATTCGTGAAGGAAGACCAGGCAGATCCAGAAATAGATTTGCCGGAATCCTCCATTAGAACAGAAGGAAAGGTTTTAGGAAGAATCGAGGATATAGATGAAATTGCACGAGAAAACAAGGTTCAAAATATCCTGATCGCGGTTGAGCCAGATTGGAGGGGGTCTTTGCAGGAGATCATGAATTCAGTGCACAATCTGGAGGTCTCTTTTAAAATAGTTTCAGATCTGAATGACCTGAGAAGAGGTTATCAGACCGCACCTCTTCGCTCAAAACTTCTTTTAAGGATTTTCCCCAGCCATATGAGAAGTTGGGAATGGTTGGTGAAAAGACTCCTCGACGGTCTGGTTTCCTTAACACTTCTGGTCGTATTCTTGCCTCTATGGATAATAATTGCTCTTTTAGTCAGATCCACCTTTAAAACTTTTCCTTTAGTCAAACAAAGATATGTGGGAAAGATGGGAAGAAGGCTTGAACTTTATAAGTTTCGTGTCGGTAAACATTACTCCGAAGGTGAAAATAAAGACCAGCCATCGAAAATCCCCCCAAGCAAGCTGGGACGTTTTTTGAGAAATTCCGGCTTGGAGAAAGCTCCGATTTTCATTAACATACTAAAAGGAGAGATGAGCCTGGTAGGTCCGGAGCCCTTGTTACCAGAAACGTTTGAGGATCTGTCAACCAATTTGCCGCATCTGCCGAAAAGACTATATGTCAAGCCGGGTCTTCTAAGCCTGGCTAAAATAAAAGGAAGGTTTAAAGATTATGCCGAATCAGCAAGAGATTATCTCCAGGATGATTTATTTTACATGGAGAACATGTCGCTTCTTCTCGATTTTAAGATACTTGTGAAAGGTATGGTCTCATTTTTAATAAAGTAATTAATCTAACAAAGGATAACTTATGCTGGATTTAAAATTCATCAGAGAGAACACAGGGAAAGTAAGAGAAGCCATAAAAAATAAAGGTGAGAAAGCGGATGTGGATTTACTTTTGAGCCTGGACGAGAAGAGGAGATCCCTTCTTATGCAGGCGGATGAGCTGAAACATCAAAGGAACGTGGTCTCAGAGAAGATCGCCCGTATGAAAAAAGAGAAACAGGACCCTGGCGAAGAGATAGAAGAGATGCGGAAAGTCGCTAACCAGATTGACGCTTTGGACGATGAATTGAGGCAGCTGGAGGAAAAAATCAACGATCTCCTTCTGACAATTCCCAACATCCCTCACCCTTCAGTTCCTATAGGTATGGATGAGGATTCGAACGTGGTAATAAGAACCTGGGGAGAGCTTCCCCGATTTGATTTCGAACCTCGCCCTCACTGGGAACTGGGACAGATTCTGGGAATTCTGGATCTGCCCAAAGCGGCCAAGATAGCGGGAAGCGGATTTTTGGTCTTAACCGGAAGAGGAGCAAGACTGCAGAGGGCTTTGATTAACTTCATGCTGGATCTGCACACCAAAAAACACAACTACAAGGAGATTTTGCCACCTTTCATGGCCAACCGTGTTAGCATGACTGGCACCGGTCAGTTGCCCAAATTAGAAGATGATATGTATCTTTGTGAGCAAGACGACTTGTTTTTGATACCCACGGCAGAGGTTCCAGTAACCAATCTGCATCGCGAGGATAATCTAAAGGAAGAGGATTTGCCTATCTATTACACCGCTTATTCTGCCTGCTTCCGTCGGGAGGCGGGAGCTTATGGAAAGGACACCCGGGGAATGATTCGGGTGCATCAGTTCGATAAGGTGGAGATGGTAAAGTTCGTAAGACCAGAAGATTCCTACGATGAGTTGGAGAGTTTGTTGAAGGATGCAGAGGAGGTGCTTCAGCTTTTAAATCTCCCCTATCGGGTGAGGGTGCTCTGCATTGGAGATTTGAGCTTTGCTGCAGCTAAATGTTATGATATCGAAGCTTGGGCTGCAGGATTGGGAAACTATCAGGAAGTATCCTCCTGCAGCAACTACGAGGATTTTCAAGCCAGAAGGATGAAAGTTAGGTTTCGCCCTAAAGGCGGAGGAAAGCTCCAGTTCGTCCATACCCTCAATGGTTCCGGCGTGGCTTTACCGAGAACCGTGATCGCCCTTCTGGAAAATTACCAGACGGAAAAGGGAACGGTGATTATCCCGGAAGTGTTGAGACCTTATATGGATGGGATGGATGAGATAAAATAGTTGGAAGGGTCAAGGGTCAGGGGGGTTTTGATCCAGAGGATGAGGGACAGGATTTTGAAAGTTCGGGTTTGATTTCGTATATGTATCAGTCAAGTTTTTGAATCCAAAATTGAGCAAGGCGAAATCCACAGGATTAACAAGAAGCTTTTATTGTGAATCATCAAAAGATGGTTCGACAGGTTCACCATGATAAAGAACTGGGTGCATTGGGTTAAAAAAGGCGTTTTTTTGAGACAAAGGGATGCCAACCAAATGATTGGATATCCGAACCTATTTCGGATATGAACCAGTTATGCGAAACACAAATGAAAGAAATAAAGGATCGGGTAATTGAGTAAATATATCAGAGAAAATTCCCATCTATTGAATAAAATTCGCGACTCGATATTCAAAGGGCTCTCGTTTATCGAGAAATCGCAGCTTCCATCAGGCGAATTTCCTACATATGTCTCTGCAAATGCAAATATGAAGAGCTGTCACTATATTAAGACTATTGCCATGACCGTGCTGGTGGCAGATTGCTTGAAACACGTGAGAGATTATTCCCAAGCTAAGCAAATGATAGAAAAATCTATACAATTTTTACTTAATCAAAAAGAAAACGAGATGGTTTGGCGTTTTTTTGGGAAGAACTCGAATATAATCCCAGATTTAGATGATATATGTTATACGCTCGCTTTTCTTAAAGAAAATAAAGTGGATTTGGATTATGGGAAATTTGGTAATGAATTGCTAAGGTATCGTAATGCAGAAGGTTTGTTTTACACTTGGTTTCCCAAAAAAGGAAAAAACAACAATGTGGACTGGGTGACTAACACGAATATACTTTATTTCTTCTACTGCATTGATAAAAGGATTACCGAGGTGGAAAATTATTTAAAGCAGATCATAACAGAAGGAAAATTCGCAAAAGGAAGTCTCTATTACCACTCACCCTACAGTTTCATTTATTTTTTTACTCGATTATATTCAGATAAAAATGCAGAAACTTTTAGTTCAGTCATTCCAGTACTAATTGACTTCTTGTTAATGAATGAAAGAGAAAATATTGTGAAAAATGAGATAGAAGATATTCTAGCAGAGATCGGATTGATAAACAGCGGGTTTGAGGGACTACTGTTGGATAAAGCAATCGAGAAAATACTTGATTTTCAAAACAAAGATGGTGGATGGGCTATGGGTTCGATCTTTAGACATAGGACAGTCAACCGCTATTATGGTTCCAGAGAACTATCCACCGCTTTTGCTATTAAGTGTCTAGCAAAATATCAGAGGAGATATAGTAGTGTCTAAACATGGAATCAAAAAAGCATTACTCATCGTATCCGCATTGGGCATCATAGCTGCTTGTGTTGGCTTTATGATGTATTTGCCTCGTTTAAATATCGGGGGGCTTTTGACCCATAACTTTTGTCCGCAGCAATTAATAGATCCCAATGCTGATCTTGCTCGGCTCATTTACGAAACAGAAAATTTGGTTGGCCTTATGGCATCAATTCTAGTGGCTGGAATCGCCTTGTTCATAACACTGTTATTGCTTTACTGGAATCAAAATATTGATTCAATTTCTAACTTCATCATGTACATTGGAGAACAAATTCAAAATTATAGAGATAAAGGTGATAATTCGAAGTCACAAGAGCTAATGGCATTGGGAAAAGATGTATCTACTTTTGTGGATAAAATTGAAAAGTTTGGAAAATGGCTATATATTCCATATATTTCATTTATAGCCTTATCGATAACAATAATAATGTTTTTAATCGGATTTCGCTTTCTATTTGACCGCCAAATATCCTCTTATATTTCTTTAGTTATAGCTATGATAGTGGTTTTGATATTGGTTGCGTCAGTTATGGCACTTATTCTTATTATTCCTCAGGCCTTTACGCCTGAAGATAAGCTTCATCTTCAAAAAAGACTTATTGACATTACTTTTGGTGACTTGGAAAAAAAGAAAAAGCCAAAACAGAAAAGGAAGGAGGAATAGCGATGTTTAACATGAAACAATATATGTACTTAGGCGTTATGGGCGCTCTGTCATTTGTGCTGGCGTTTGTTCTCGGTAACGCCGTAAATGCCGCTACTGGAATTCCTTTAACAGGTGGCATAGTCAACGGGATTATCGTCGGTATCATGCTGACTTTGGGGGTTAAGGGAGTAGATAAATTTGGCGCCGCAACAACACTCTGGCTTATATTTGCAATATTAGCTATCCCCACTACCACATTGGGGGCCACCAGGACCTCAGAAAATCTTGGTAGGTCTACTTGCTGGCATTGTCTGGGACCTAATTATCATTGCTTTCAGAAGAAGAAATATTGGTTATGTCATTGGTGGGGGTGCTGGATCAGCAGCAATTATGATTGGTGTATTTGTAATGGCCGTCTTATTGGGTTTACCCGCTGAGGAGAAACTTAGAAAAGCTATGATTTACCTGCTGCCGTTTAATACCTTATTAGGTTTAATATGCACGTTTCTGGGGGTAATTATATTCGACAAAAGGGTGGCTAATTTGAGATTCATTAAGAGCCTGAGAGAATAAGATGATAAAGGTTAAAGATTTGTCATTCAAATATGATGTAAAGGAAATTCTGGACAAAATCTCACTCGCTATTAACTCAGGAGAAACTTTAGCTATTATTGGTTCCAATGGTTCAGGCAAGACTACTCTGGGCTTTTGCCTGACCGGGATTATTCCACATTTGATAAAAGGTAAAATAGATGGGGAGGTTTTTGTAGATGGAAAGAAAACGACCGAAGTGCAGTTTGAGGAGACAATTCGAAAAGTTGGTGTCGTATTTGAAAATCCTGAAAATCAATTCGTTACCTTACGAGTCAAAGACGAGATAGCTTTTGGTTTAGAAAACCTTGGATTTTCATCTGCTGAGATCAACATAAGAACGCAAGAGATGATTACTTATTTAGATCTTGCTAGTATTTGTGAATCGTCTCCTCAAGACCTATCTATGGGACAGAAACAAAGGGTTGCTATTGCTTCAACTCTTGCATTGGAGCCTCGATTACTTGTACTAGATGAGCCCAACTCATTTTTAGACCCCATAGGACAAGATTATCTTGTCAATGTGATCAGGAAGCTGAAGGCCAAGGGTTTAACAATCGTTCTTTTTTCTCATAACTTAGAGTTTGTTGAAAATTGTTCAGAAAGGATAATTGGAATCAAAGAAGGGAGGGTATCCTTTGACAAGCCAACAGCCGAAGTGAGCAATAAAGACTATGCCTCGTTATATGGAATAGAGGAAGAACAATTGGCTCAGACAACCAGTCTTTCTATAAGAAGTAGGCAAAAAGGGCAAAAGCATGGGATAGAAGAAAATGCCTCTGCATTAAAAATCAAGAATGTCTCATTCAAGTATCCTAAAAGTGACAGATGGATTTTGAACGGACTCAGTCTTGAAATAATACGAAATGAGATACTGGGGATTGTCGGAAAAAATGGTTGTGGAAAAACAACATTGCTCCTTCTCATTGCGGGATTATTGAGACCCAACAAAGGTCGAATAACCTTTAATGGACAGGGAATTCATAAAATAGATTTCAGAGACTTAGCTCCAAAGATTGGCCTTCTATTTCAGAACCCAGATCATCAGATCTTTTCAGCGACAATATACGATGAACTTGCATTTGGCCTAAAGAATCTCGGTCTTGAAAAAGTTGAAATAGATCAGCGAATTCAATGGGGTCAGGACTTCTTCGAACTAGGAGATCTAAAAAGGGACCCTCAAACATTAAGTTTTGGATGGAGAAAATTACTCTGTCTGGCATCCACAATAGCAATGAAGCCCGAAGTAATTTTGCTCGACGAACCAGAACTTGGCTTAGACCTTTATTTTCAGAAAAAATTTGAAGCCATTCTTTTAAGATTACACAAAAATGAGGCAAAAACAATTGTTATCGCTGCACATGACTTAGATATGATAGAAAAATATACCCACAGAGTAGCTTTTGTGGATGACAGAAAAATATCTTATTTGGGTGAGACACAACAAGTTATGCCTTTGATAAGGAAATATTATGACCAACATAAAAAGCGGGTATAACGCTATGTTGGCAATAGATCCGCGGGTAAAATTAGTTTGGTTTCTTAGTTGTACATCTGTCTACTTTACTAATAATCCTTTCCTGATTTTGCTGATTACGTCATCGGGAGTGTTAGGGTTCGTTTTGAGTAAATCACACAGAACGATTTACATGAAGGGAGTAATTTACATATCTGTCTTTTTTGTTTTTATCTTTGTCCTTGCTCTTTGGGAATCTACGGAAATTGACAATCTATTGAAGGCATTTCTAATCATATGCAAATGGGCAGCGGTTATCTCATCAAGCATCGCTCTATTTGTCTCTACTAGACCGTTCGATCTTGTTGATTCCTTAAGAAGTTTTAGGGTGCCTAAGGGATTTACCTTTGCTTTAGGCATAGGTTTCCGATTTGTTCCAATAATTTTTGAAGAGAGTTCAAAAATTCTATTGGCACAAAAAGCGAGGGGGCTGAATGCAGGAAGAGGCGTTAGGGAGATAACTAAAATACCTCTTGTGCTTTATTCTGTATCAATGCCTCTTCTTAGTGGAATGATGACAAGACTTGAAGATATGTGGTTGGCTTTAAAAATTCGGGGATTTGAATTGAAAAAACAGAGACGGAAAATACAGTTTGGGTGGTCAGTGCCGAATATTGGGCTGTCTGTTTATTCCATAGCTATTATCACCTTAAGCGTTCTTTATTAGATTTTCAGAATTGTAGGTCAACCATGTCCGCCCTTCGACAAACTCCCTTCGGGTCTGAGCCTCAGCGTCGAAGACAGGGTGGTGAGCAAAGTCGAACCTCAGGACTGCTTGACAAAAAGAGTTGTCAATCATCCTTGCGATGGTTGACTAAAGTAAGTAGTCAATGCCAAAGAGAAATGAAAAATACTTGGTTGGCTCTTAATGCATCGGCATTAGGATGAGCTGTTTCTCAAATATGAATTGGCGCTGGCTGGGGATGTTATCATCCACGTAAAAGATGAAAAATAGAGATGGTTAAGACAAATTTTTTAAGTGTTTTTGTTTTACTTCTAATATTTTTGGTCCCTCAAGCAATTCCAAAGGATTTGAATCTTACCATAGTTTATGATAATAATCCTTATAACGAAGAGCTGGAGACAAGATGGGGTTTCTCTTGTTTTATAGGGGGACCGGAAAAGACGATAGTCTTTGATGTTGGTGGTGAAGGCTCAGTGCTTCTTAAAAATATGGAGAAGCTTGAAATCGATCCCAAAGCGGTGGATGTGATAGTCCTGTCTCATATTCATTACGACCATATCGGCGGGCTATCCGACTTTTTGGAGAAGAATCCTAACGTCACAGTTTACATGCCAAAATCTCTTCCCCAAAGAGTTAAAGATAAGGTGAGAGAGGCAGGTGCTAAATTAGTAGAGGTCAAAAAGCCAACCAAGATCTGCAAAGATGTCTATTCCACCGGTGAACTTGGAGGATGGATTAAAGAAGAGTCCCTTATAATAAAAACATCTAAGGGGTTGGTGGTGATAACGGGTTGTGCTCATCCAGGGATTGTAGACATAGTTAAAAAAGCCAAAGAGATGCTTAAAGCCGATGTTTATTTGGTATTAGGTGGGTTTCATTTATGCTGGATGAATGGCTGGCAGATAAAGGGGATCATCAACGGAGTTAAAAAGGAAAAAGTAAAGATGGTTGCTCCTTGCCATTGTTCAGGTGACCTTGCCCGAAAACTATTTAAAAAAACATACCAAGAGAATTTCATCTCTGTAGGTGTGGGGAAAAGGATAGAGGTAGAGGATGCTTTTTTGGCTCCAAAAAATAAGGACAATTAGATAACCAATGGGGATAGATTCTAATTTTCTAAAGTTATTAATAGGTGGCTTTACCATGGGCTGGGGACCCTGTCTTGCCTATTCTGCCCCTTTGCTTTTGCCTTATATCGGAGGCACAAAAACGGGCTGGAAAGCAGGTTTAAAAATCGGAGTGATGTTTTCGCTTGGCAGGCTTTTAGCTCTTGCGATCTTGGGTGGAGTTGTCACTTTTGCTTTCAGTTCCATTAACCGATTTTTCCCACCTCATAGGTCAGGTTACCTTTATCTCTTTGTAGCTCTTTTTATGATAACACTGGGTATCTTTATCATTTTAGGTAAAGGATTTGGAGTGGGGGTTGGCAAAATAGTAAAGAAAAGAATATTAGATAGTGGTGCCGAAAGCATGTTGTTTTTGGGCTTTCTGATAGGCATCTCGCCCTGCGTGCCACTTGTAGCTGTCCTTACCTATATCGCCTGTGTAGCAGATAACATCGGCTTGGGCATCTTATATGCTCTCTCGTTTGGAATAGGTGCGGCGGTTGCTCCAATAATACTTGGTGCTTTAGTGGGCATCCTTCCAGAAAAGCTGTTTAAGTCGGCTAAACTGCTCAAAGCTTTTCAGATTATCTGTGGGACGGTTCTCATCCTTTTTGGACTTCAACTCATCTATTATGTGTTGAATCTGCTTTCTTAAAAAATAACAAAAGACGAAGTTCGGATATGAAGTAGTTATACGCAATTGGCTTTGGGATAAGATCAAAAGGAGATGTGCTATGAAGACCATATTTATATCCTATAACCACAAAGATAAGGTTATTGCTCGGCTTATTTATTATGCCTTATCGAAGGAATCTTGGGCAGATGTTGAAGTTTTTATGGATGTATTTTCAATCCAGCCCGGGGAAGATATCGAACAGAAATGCTTAGAAAAGGTTAAGAGTGCAGATTTAGGAATAGTAATTTTAAGTGAATACACTCAAAAATCTGAGCATGCGTCACAAGAAGTTGGAATTTTGCTTTCCAAAGAGAATATTCCTAAAATATATGTTGCTCTTCATGAAAGTTGGGAAATTCCTTCTGGTTTTGGAAAGACAATCAAGTCATTCCCACTGTGGGAAGAAAAGGATCCTTCTGAAGGGACAAGGAAATTAATCGAACTTGTAAGGAGCCTTTTAAAACCAAAAGAAATAGGTGCTGTTGAATTGATAAATAAAGCTTCGAAGCTTGCTAATCAAGGAAAGTTTGACGACGCGCTTGAGTATTGTGAGAGAGCAATTCAAATAGACCCTGATTATGATGAAGCACATCTTAGCAAAGTTAGTAATCTCCGTCGTTTGCGCCGGTATGCTGAGGCACTTCAGAGTGTCAATGAAGCCTTAAATCGCTTTCCGAATCATGCCAAGGTGCTTTATTACAAAGCCTTTTTGCTTTATAGCATGAAAAGATTCCGGGAAGCAGTAAATATTTTTGATGAGGTCCTTAAAATGACAAACGGGTTGGATCAATATGCACTTTATTATAAAGGCAGATGCTTAGCCCAATTAGGAAATATTGATGAAGCTATAAACGCATTTGAAGCTTGTTACAAAATAAACTCAACAACAAGCAGAGGGAGAGATGCTCTTCGTATGAGGGGTACATTAAAGACACGAACAAAGATAGAGGAGATAGAAAAGGAAGAGGAGGAAGAAGAAACCTTTTGAGTATTCTCTTTCGCCGACTGCATATAACACGGGTAAAAGACTACGCTTCGGTCCGTCCAAATTCGGCTTCGCCGAACTTCTTTTACACCGGAAACGTTAGGCGAAATATCGAGCAAATAAAAAGAAAGTTGATAACAAATGTATTATCACGCTATAGCGATTCTTGAGGAGTCCGTTAGTGAGGATTCCTATCAGAATATTCATTTTTGGGTAAATCGGTCAAAAGAAGAACTGCTTAATGAAGTACTTATACCATATCTTAAAGGGCAGGTTGTGAAATCCTGTTATCACGGTGATGTTGCATTACTCAATCTCAATCAGGCACGTTATCTTCAGATCTTCAGGACGAGAAAGATGCTAAATGATTCTCAAATAGAGAAATACGAACAGAACAAACCTGTTGGTAAAGAATGTACCGAACAAATTTTAGCTGAAATCCGATTCGATAAAGCAACTGAACATACAAAGTCCTTACTAGAAAAATTAATGTTACCACCTAAGCGGCAAATGTTTGTTATAATGAAATTAGGTGACGACTATTTAGATTCGGCATATAAAGGTGTAATTCGACCATTAGGAGAGGAATTTGGCTATCGTGTTATTCGCGTTGA
>JAGMFA010000079.1 GCA_023127875.1 Candidatus Zixiibacteriota bacterium | reverse complement strand
GGGGAAAGGATGGTAAGGAGAAGTTATTTATCTTTTTGATCTTAGCCACTATGGGGGCGACTGGTTTGTTCTTCGGATATATTGAGAGCTACTCCTTCATGTATGTAGCCATGATCGCATATATTCTCTTCGGCATAAGATATCTAAAACAAAGGAGTGGATTTTTGTGGCCCTGTCTTTTCCTCCTTTTAGCCATCGGCTTTCATCTCTCTGCACTTTTTGTCTTACCCTCTTTGTTCTATTTGGCTTTTGCCCCACTTCCTAAACCTACCAAACTAAAAGTCCGTAGGTCAGTTGACTCAAATGAGATCCATAGGACCGGAAGGGTTAGGTTTGCCAATATGGTGAGTCTGGTTTGTGTGATCTTTTTGCTGGGGGTGGGACTTTATCTTCTGAAGACTTACTTACCGGAAGAGTCCTCTGGTTCTTTTTTGATTTCTCCCTTTGGAGATGGGGAAAGTTTCTACTCTTTTTTCTCTCTGGCTCATCTCCTGGATTTTATAAACCACCAGCTTTTGATCTCTCCGGTGATTATTGTGCTGTGCCTGGTGCTTTTAATATTCTGGAGTTCGATCAACTTTAAAGAAAATGGGGTTAAATTTCTTATATGGATTATGGTGTGCTCGTTTGGGTTTGCTTTACTTGTCGATCCCAAGTTAGGATATGCCCGGGACTGGGACCTTTTCGCCTTTGCTGGTCTGGGTGTCACCCTCCTGGGATTGTATCTGGTGTTAGATGTTTTCAGGAAAGAAAGAATAATAGAGCTCAGTCGGATGATTTTGATTTTAGTTGTCACCTCTCTTATTTCCACTTTGCCCTGGATATTGGTCAATGCTTCCGAAGAAGGTGCCATAGCACGGTTTGAGCATCTGCTGAAGATGGACGAAAAAAGAGCCGCCCATGGATATGAAAATCTGGCTTGTTATTTTCGGGATATGGGCGAACACCAAAAAACTATCAGATTATGGAAAAAGGCTATTGTCATAAATCCAAATCCACGTTATTTTGGTGCGTTGGGAAATGCGTATGTAAGATTGAAAAGATATGATCAAGCCATAGAAGCATTTGACCGATCCCTAAAGATGACGACGGATCGACCCTCCATCCAACTTCTGCGTAGAAGCTTGGGTATGTGCTTGGCTGAGGTGGGAAGGTTGGATGAGGCGGTTTCTCAACTGAAGGAAGTCATAAACTTGGAACCACGGAGAGCTGACTATTATTACACTCTAGGCAATATTCTGGGAAGGGCAGGAAGATACGAGGAGGCAGTGCCATACTTTGAGAAGGCGTTGAAATTAAACCCCGGCAATATTGCCGTTTATAAAAGCTTGGGGATAAGCTATGCTGGAATGGGAAAAAAGGAGGAAGCCAAAAGATACTTGGAGACATACTTAAAGTCGATGCCAAAAGATGCCGCCGGGATAAAAGGGATCATTGATAGCGTTGAAATAGAGATAGAGTATGACCGATAAACTATAAAAGAGTTTAAGGAAAACCAATATGTGCTAACGAGGTAGTCTATGAACGACTTCAAGAAAGACATTCTTAAAGATGTTCGCAGAATTCAGGAGGAGATGGATCTTGTATTCGATCATTTTCATAAACTCAGGCATTTCTTAAGGGAAGGAGAATTAATTTGCTCAAAGAAGATGAGAAGACAGTCGAAGATGTCAAAAAAATCGGTGACGAGCTTTCCATCCTTCCCATCAAAGGAACGGTGGTCTTTCCATACCTGATCGTTCCTCTGGTGGTGACCGAGCAGAAGTATGCTCGATTAATCGATGAGAGCCTGATGGAGGGGAAGATAATAGGGATTTTTTCACAGAAGAGCACCGAAGTAGAACACCCATCGACAGAAGATATCTACCAGGTGGGCACGGCGGCATCCATTTTAAAGATGTTGCGATTCCCTGACGGCAGTGTCAGGTTTCTGGTTCAGGGATTGTCCCGGGTGAAGATAAAGAACTTCGTGCAGACCGATCCCTACCCGTTAGCACGTATAGAGGTTATCGAGGAGAAGGTGGATAGAAACGTGGAGGTGGAGGCTTTAATTAGGAACGTGCTGGATCTTTTGAAGAAGGTGGTGGATTTAGCCCCCTACCTGTCCGAGGAGTTGCAGGTGAGCGCCATCAACACCGAGGACCCCAGCCGACTGGCTGATCTGATTGCCTCAAATCTCAATATAAACGTGGCTCAAAAACAACAGCTTCTGGAGACTTTCGATACCAAGGAGAGGCTCAGGAAGGTTCTCTCTCAAATCAATAGGGAGGTGGAAGTGCTGGAGCTTTCCCGGAGAATTCAATCTCAGGCGGCCAGCGAATTAGGCAAGACCCAGAAAGAGTATATACTGCGCGAACAACTTAAGGCTATCCAGAAAGAACTGGGTGAAGGAGATGAGAGGACAGCTGAGCTGGACGAGTTCAAAAGGAAAATAAAGGAAGCCAAGATGCCTGCGGAGGCAAAAGATGCAGCCCAAAAGGAGTTGGATCGACTTTCCAAGATGAACCCGGCAGCGGCTGAGTACACCGTCTCCCGCACCTATCTGGATTGGCTGGTCAATCTTCCCTGGAGTAAAAGCACACAGGATGTGCTGGACATTAAGAAGGCTAAAAAAATCTTAGATGAGGATCATTACGATTTGGACAAGGTCAAAGAGAGGATTTTAGAATATCTGGCAGTCAGAAAGCTAAAGCAGGATATGAAGGGACCAATCCTTTGTTTCGTGGGTCCGCCCGGAGTGGGCAAAACCTCTTTGGGAATCTCCATAGCCCGGGCTATGCGAAGGAAATTCAATCGAATCTCCTTAGGCGGAATGCGGGATGAAGCGGAGATTCGGGGACACAGAAGAACCTATGTGGGTGCTCTGCCGGGAAGAATAATTCAGGGGATCAGACGTAGCGGGTCCAACAATCCCGTCTTTATGCTGGATGAGGTGGACAAGATCGGACAGGATTTCAGAGGCGATCCCGCATCAGCCCTGCTGGAGGTTCTGGATCCGGAGCAAAACAACACATTCTCCGATCATTATTTAGACGTTCCTTTCGATCTTTCCAAGGTGATGTTTATCACCACCGCCAATATTCTGGACCCTATTCCCCGGGTTTTAAGAGACCGGATGGAGGTAATCGAGCTTCCCGGCTATACCGATTTAGAGAAACTTCAGATAGCTAAAAGGTATCTTGTTCCCAAGGAGTTGAAAAATCATGGCCTTGGTCAGGAGAATCTGATGTTTCAGGATAAAGCCTTAAGGAAAATCGCCACTGATTATACCAGAGAGGCGGGATTGAGAAACTTGGACCGGGAGATCGCCACCATATGTAGAAAGGTTGCCAAGAGGGTCGCCTCCAATCAGAAGAGTCTGGTGGAGATAACCCCAGAGAATTTAGAAAAGTTTTTGGGGCCGATCAGATTCTTCCAGGAAATGGTGCAGAGGACTCCTCAGATTGGTGTGGTGCCGGGGGTTGCCTGGACCCAGACCGGTGGTGATCTGATGTTTGTGGAAGCCACAAAAATGAAGGGAAAAAAATCTCTGACTTTGACCGGTTATCTGGGTGAGGTAATGAAGGAATCGGTTCAGACCGCACTCTCTTACGTCCGCTCAACCAGCAAAAGATTGGGCATCCAGGAGGATTTCTTCGAGAAATACGACATCCACGTCCATGTTCCGGCAGGAGCCATTCCCAAAGATGGCCCCTCCGCGGGAATTACCATGGCGACTGCCTTAGTCTCTCTCTTGATTGAAAAACCAGTCAAGACCCAATTAGCCATGACCGGAGAATTAACCTTGAGAGGAGAGATTTTGCCTATCGGGGGCTTAAAGGAGAAATCTTTAGCCGCCTATCGAGCTGGGGTGGAGACTTTGATCCTGCCAAAAGAGAACCAGAAGGACATGGTGGAGATACCAGACGAGATAAAAAAGAAGATAAAGTTCGTTTTCGTGGAGACCATGGATGAGGTGTTGAAATTGGCTCTGGATAAAGAGACAAAGGTGAAAGGCCAAGAAAAGGCAGGTTCAAAACGGAGGAAGAGGACTTCTAAATAAATGGATGAAAGATTCCCAATAGATGAAAAGATTCCCAACGGATGAAAGGATTAAACAGATGGAATTTTTTAATCTGTTTAATCTGTTGGGAATCTGTTGGGAAAAACTTTAATCGACCATGAAAATCGATGCGGAAAAATATAATGATCTAACCTATAAAATAATCGGCGCCGCCATGGAGGTTCATAATTACTTGGGTCCCGGGCACAACGAGGAGGTATATCAAAAAGCTTTAGAATATGAACTTACATCTTGCGGCATCGCTTTTGAGTCGCAAAAGCCTGTCCAGATAGATTATAAAGGGGAGCAGGTAGGATTAAGATACCTATATTTTGTAGTGGAAGATAAGGTGATTGTGGAGATAAAAGCAACTTCTGAGTTGACCTCTCTTTTCGTATGGCAGGTATTGTATTACTTTGCCGCCACCGATTATCCGGTTGCTTTGTTGATCAACTTTGGGAGTCAGACGTTACAATACAAAAGATTACTACCTAATGAGAAAATATTGAAACATAGGGAGGAAGGAATTTCCCAACAGATGAAAGGATCTTCCAAAAGACTGAAATAATCTCCCAACAATAATCTCCCAACAGATGAAAGGATTAAACAGATGGTATCTTTTAATCTGTTTAATCTGTTGGGAATCTACAGGAACCTGTTGGGAATCTATGGGAAGCTGTTGTGGACAGACTTAGCCAAATTGAGGTAAGGAGGAAATGAAAAGGAATCTAAATTTTCTGTTTTTTCTTTTTGCATTTTTGTTTGTCTTTTTTTATCTATCAAACTGTGAGAAGCAATCAAATTCCGAAGCGGAGACAGATACCAAGAAGGAGGGAAGGTTTAAAATGGAACAGATCAGAAAGCCCGCGGTGGCGGATCAATTCTATCCCGGTGATCCGGTGACTTTATCCAGGCAGATGACGGATTTCTTTAAAAAGGCAAAAAAAGAGCCTATACCGGGAAAAATCGTAGCGTTGATAGCCCCGCATGCCGGTTACATGTATTCGGGTCAGGTGGCGGCTTATGCTTTTAAGCTTCTGGAAGGCTTCTCCTTTGAGACGGTGGTGGTGATCTGCCCCAGCCATATAGCTTACTTTCAAGGCGCCTCCATATATAACGGCGGTGCCTATGAAACCCCTCTGGGCATAATTCCAGTAGATACTTCTGTGGCTGGAAAGATGGCAGATGCAAACGAAAGGGTTTTTCTTTCCACTAAAGGACATGGTTTTGTGGGGATGAGGGGAGAGCATGCGGTGGAAGTTGAGCTTCCCTTTCTTCAGTTGGTGTTGGGGAAATTCAAACTGGTTCCCATCGTGATTGGCGATCAGGACTGGGCTACCTGCGAGGCTCTGGCAGAAGCTTTGATAAAATCCCTTAAAGGGAAGAACGCATTAATTGTAGCCAGCACAGACCTCTCCCATTTTCACCCATACGACGAAGCGGTCAGGTTGGATAACATTGTGATAAACCACGTGAATTCCTTTGATCCAGAAGGGTTGTTTACCGATTTGCGTGCCGGGGTTTGTGAAGCCTGTGGGGGAAGCCCTATGGCAACGACTATGCTTGCCGCTAAAGGATTAGGAGCGGACAAGGCCAAGGTATTGAAATATGCTAACTCCGGAGATGTTACCGGAGACAGATCCGGCGTGGTGGGATATATGGCGGCGGTGATCTATGATTCGGGGGCTAAACCCGAGCATGAAATAAAATCAGAGAAAGAAAAGACGGAGGTTGAAGCTGGTCTTTCCGAAAAGGACAAAGAGACTTTGATGCATATTGCCCGAATTACAATAGAGCATAAAGTAAAAGGCAAAGAGCCGCCGGAATTTGAAGTCGACTCCCCCATTCTGAAGGAAAAACGCGGAGCTTTCGTAACCATTCATAAACATGGTCGCCTGAGAGGATGTATCGGCTATATTGAGGCGATCAAACCTCTTTACACAACTATTCAGGAGATGTCGGAAGCGGCGGCTTTAAATGATCCCCGGTTCCCCCCGGTATCTGCCGATGAGCTTCCCTCTCTGGATTTGGAAATTTCCGTTCTTACTCCTCTGAAAAAGATTAAAGATATAAAAGAAATTGAGATAGGGAAGCACGGGGTTTTATTAAAAAAGGGATACCACCAGGGAGTTTTCCTTCCACAGGTAGCCACCGAACAAGGCTGGGATCGGACCACCTTCCTCAATGAGATCTGCTACAAAGCGGGCATTCATGATAAGAACTGCTGGAAGAGTGAGGATGCAGAAATCTACATTTTCTCAGCAGAGGTTTTCGAAGAGAAGAGGTGAGTTTCCAATTGGCAGGTAAAAGAAAGATAACAAGAGTGATTCCATTTATGGGGCTGGTGGTCGTTTTCTCTCTTTTGGGTGGATGGTCCGGGCTTTTTGAGAACAAAACAGAAGAGACGCTTAAGTTAGAACGCATTAACCCACTTCCCCTCGGTTGCATATTTCAAGGAGAACTCAATCGGAACGAGCCTTTGTATCTTTCCCTTCTGAGAAAAGGTCTCTCCCATCGGTTGATCTATCAGCTCACCTCAGCCCTTAAAGGTAAATTCGATTTAAAGAAATCCTTGCCCGGGGATTCTTATACTTTAGTTACCACTCCCGACTCCATACTTTTCTTCGAATATCAAAAAGGAATGCGTGAAAAATGCAAAGTAGTAAGAGAAAATGGCGACCTGAAGACTATAGTGGAACCACTTCAGTTCAATTGTATAGTCAAATCACTCCAGGGGGAGATAAAAAGTTCCTTATGGGAATCCATGATAGATAGATGTGAAAGCCCGGAGCTGATCATGAAGTTTACCGAGGTCTTTGAGTGGGAGATAGATTTTTTGACCGAGCCAAGAGGTGGGGATACCTTCCGGTTGATGTTTGAGGAATATCACAAGGATGGCGATTTTGTTAAATACGGAGATATTCTGGCGGCTGAATATAATTTGGGTGGTCAGGTTCATCAGACGGTGCTGTATCAAAACCCAGAAGGACGTAAAGGTTATTTTGATCCCACTGGCAAGTCGGTAAGGAAGGCTTTTTTGAAATCTCCCTTAAATTACCGAAGAATCAGCTCCCGATTTTCTTACCGTCGTTTTCATCCTATCTTTAAAAGATTCCGGCCACACTTAGGGGTGGACTATGCTGCTCCAGTGGGCACCCCGGTGGTGGCTTCCGGAGATGGAGTGATCACTTTTGCCGGCTGGAAAAGGGGCTTTGGAAAAATTGTGGAGATTCGCCATACCAACGGTTTCCTCACCTCCTACGGACACCTTTCCCGCTTTGCCAGAGGAATCAGAAAAGGGGTGAAAGTAAAGCAAAAGGATTTGATAGGATATGTAGGAAGCACCGGCGCTTCTACCGGTCCCCACCTGGATTATCGAGTGAAAGCCAATGGAAGGTATGTTAATCCCCTCAGGATGGTCGCCCCTCCCGTCGCTCCACTGAAAAAAGAATATCTGGCGGATTTTCAAAGACACCGGGATAATCTTCTCTACGCACTGGATCTTCTCACCCACCAAAGCCTCCTGGCTTGGTCAGATGAAAATGAGTAACTTAATCTAACGAATTCCTTTCCATTTTCTTCTTAGTAACAAACATGGAAGTAGGTGGTATAAAGAAACCGTTAGACAGATTCGGCTTTGGCTGGATTCTCAGTTCCACCGAAGAAATTAAAGCGGTGTCTCTGTCAGACATTGAGCCAGTTCCTCTTTCCGGAAATTTCGACTTAGGTTTTGCTTTAGGCGAATACAGCATAAAAGAAAGTGCAAAGCGAAAAAGAACTAAGGTGGGCGATCTTTTGCACAAATTCAAATATGAGCAAAATCGCCATGCTGGCATGATTCTAACTGATCTGGCTTCCGACTTTATAAACAGCCAGATTCTTTTGAAATCCTCTGATTTGATGTTAACCATCCCTCCGTCCTTCAGGAGTAGATCCTTTGATCCGGTCTCTTTTATAGCAGAAAGGATTGAGGAAAGAACGCAGATTCGCTGGGAGAGAGATGTCTTTGCGAGAATCAGATTGACCAAACCCCAGAAAAACCTTCGAAACAGAGAGAACAAGCAGTTGAATGTGCTCGATACATACAGGTTGGCGAAGCCTCTGCAGCTTGTGTCTACTAAGGTATTAGTGTTCGATGATATATTTGATTCAGGAGCCACCTTAAACGAGATTTCAGCCGTCCTGAGAGAGGCGAAGGCAGACAAGATATACGTTCTGGTGCTTGTAAAAACTGCGTATTTTCCTGGGAGTGGTTTTGTCAATTATTAAAACGAAGATATAGTTGAATTGCCGATGAATATTATTGTCCTCAAATGGGTGTTTTGGAAAATAGGAAAAATTCGGCGGGCAGAGATGCCCGCCCTACGAAGAAGCAAGCAATAATCTGCTTCCGGTAGGGGGGCTCCCAGCCCCGCATAACGGGGGTTTCTCCAAAACTCGCCAATTTTCACTTGATATTTAAATTTTTTCCTGTAATTTCCAATATAGAGGCAAGATAACAATAGAAAGGTGCCAGTTGGATTATAGGAAATATGTGGTTGCGCTCAGGGAGAAGGCGAAGGTTGGACCTAAGGGGTTTCAACAACTTCTTATGAGTTTCGGCTCGCCGGAGAACGTATATAAAGCTTCCAAAGAGGAGCTTTTATCTCTTCCCCGGATGAATCCCGAAAAGGCGGAACAGATTCTTAAGTCACAGGACTTGTTGCCCGAAATAGAAGAACATCTTCTTTATCTGGAAGAACAGGGAATCGGCGTCTTGACCATATTAGATGATGATTATCCCCAACAGTTGAAACAGATCGATGATCCCCCACCCCTTCTTTACTTCAAAGGAGAATTTCCAATTCAGAGTATTCAATCTGTCGCAGTGGTAGGCACTCATAACGCCACTGCAGAGGGAATAGAAACAGCAGTTCAGATCGGAAAAGAATTGGCTCAACGAGAGGTGGTAGTAGTCAGTGGATTGGCTAAGGGGATTGATGCCGCCGCTCATGTGGGTGCGATCAGCCAGGGGGGAAAAACCTATGCGGTTTTGGGGAGTGGGTTAAACAAAATTTATCCCTCTGATAATGTTACTCTGGCGAAAGAAATTTCTCAAAATGGAGCGCTGATCACTGAATATAATTTAGATGTCCCGGTGAAGGTGGGACAGCTTATGGCCAGAAACAGAATCGTGGTGGGACTCTCTCAGGCGGTCATCGTGGTGGAGGTGAATGAAAAAAGTGAGGGCACCATGGATGCAGTAGACCTCGCCAGCAAACAGGGAAAACCTCTGTTTGTGATGAAAAAAGAGGGCTCTCAAAAGGTGGAGGAGTTGATTAGTGAGGGCGCAGTTTCTCTTCAGGGAGTTGACGATCTGGATCTGGTGGTGAATTATCTTTAAACTAAATTTTTGTTTTAGAACAGTGGTGCACATCTGAGTTGGATCCGATGAAATTTAGCGCTTAGTTTGCGCAGGCTAAAGGGCGTGTTGAAA
>JAGMFA010000078.1 GCA_023127875.1 Candidatus Zixiibacteriota bacterium | reverse complement strand
AAAAGAACATCTGAAAGGACAGTCGGCAACCACCTCCACCGGTGGCAGGATGTCGGCGAGAGCATAAACTGCCGTACTTTTGCCTGTCCCTTTGGCACCTCTGATCAAAAGACCCCCGATTCGCGGGTTGACCACGTTCAAAAGTAGACCCAACTTGAGATTATCTTGTCCCACGATGGCGCCGAAAGGTAATGTGAAACTTCCCCGTTTTGACACGTTTCCTTCCTCTTAGCGAATTTGGTACATGGTAATCTTTCAAGGTAAGTGTACAACCTGTGAGCATGAAAGTCAACAGAATTCTGGGTAGTGTCCTAATTTCGATTTTTAGCCCGCCAAAAGATCGTCCCAGCTCCAAATGTGATCTGTGATCCCCGAAGCCATAGCGGGGGTAATTCTAAGAGTCTGATGTATCCGCATAAAATTATAATGGAAAAAGTGCAGAGCAAGAGCACATTTTAAGTTTTTCAGTTTCTTAGAAAAAGCATTAGTTAGTCTTGTGAATCTTCTCATCTGCATACGCATCGTAAGATTTTGTCTTTCTACGAAAGAAGTGGAGATACATTCAAGTTTAGGTTTGCCCGTTATTGGCATAGGCACAGTGCCATTTATATCACTTGGGCTATATCCTTCTCGTCCCGCTCCGTTCCCGTTGTATAGCTTCTTTAGTTGTGCATAATCAATATTAATACCAAAAGTGAAATCGACTGCATCCAAATAGGCTTTGAAGGCATCTGTGGTAAGCTGAAACCGATTAGCCACACGTTTATTAAGGTTTTGCATAAATAAGTAGGCTGTCCGTCCATCTCGTTTTCCTACCACATAAGAAGGCACAAATTTAGTTTCTGCATCTATGCCCACAAATACATATTGATCGCCTAAGAATTCAGCTCCTTTTTCTTCAGGTGTTACCCTCTTTTGTTTCTTTTGGACAAAAGTCCAAATCTCATCGACTTGAAGATAACGAACGTGAACGTTCTTAATTGTGGAGTTAGAGATTTTTTCACATTTCTTAGCTACACCTTGCAACAATCTTAAAATCGTATCTCTGTGAACTCCCGTTATACGCTCTGTGGAACGAACGCTGTTACCTTCGACCAAAGAAGATAACACTAAAGTCTTTTTCTCTTTTGACAAGCAGTTCATTTCAGTTCCTGCCTTTCCCAAACTCTTGACAGGAGCTAAAAAACTTTTTTTTATGCTTGACAAATTTTGTGTCGATACGTATAATATATGTGCGAAAACCCATAGCTCTGTCAAGAGTTGTGGTTTGGGAGCACCTACGATCTTAGCGGGTCTGTGGTGCTCCTGAGTTTTTTGTTATGCCGGCACGGGGACTTGAACCCCGACGGACTTGCGTCCAATGCATTCCAAATGCATCCCGTCTGCCAATTTCGGCATGCCGGCGTTAACGACTTTGGGCGGAGGGTGTGGGTCTCGAACCCTCCGCCTTTTTTTTGAATCGTGTAGGCTCTCCTTCCTTCGCTTTTTTCCCGATTCTTTCTTCTTTTGCCAATCTAAAGAGAGTCGAAGAAATCACGCTGTCAAAATTCTTCGTGCCTGGCTTGAATCCCCTCCTCTTCATCTCTCTGCCCATTTCTGCTGCTGTCCAAGATTTGTCTGAGTCGCTATCTAATACCATAAATATTCCGGCAGTCGGTTTGAGTCCCTCCAATTCAGTAGAAATAGGTGGCGCATCTTTTAGTAGAGAGGCTTGAATAGGTCCTTCAAATAAGATGTTTTCCGCACGTTTCATAGCTTCAAAATCAGCTTGTAACTTAGCAATTTGTTTCTCGATGTTTATCATTCTTGCTTTAAACAGTTTGGCAAATTCTTCTCGATCAACTTGTTCGACCATAAGTCACACCTCCTTTCGTTTGGCGTTTCGCCCGTTCACACTTATATATACGCAATCAAAATAAGTTTGTCAAGAAAAATCTGTAAGTTTTTTAAACTTTTTTCTGGCGGGATAGAAACAGGAAGTTACAAGTCGGATATGTTTGATGTGTAGCGTATAAAATGTTTGGGGGCACAAATGAGCAGGAATAAGCGGAGATGCTTTGGAGTTAGAGATTAAATGCTCTCTGTAGCTTTAATCATTGTCTTCAAGTTCTTCTTCGGCTAATCTTATATGATAAACATCAACATGTTTTTGGGTATAACGATAATAGACAGCGAATGCAGGAGTTTCAAATTGTTTTTTGGTCTTATATACATAAAATCCTTTGTTAGTTAACTCTCCCCCGTGAGCACTATTTTGCAGAAATGTTTGAATACTAACGAGAACTCCTCTAAAACGTTTAAATTCTGCATCTAATGCATCGATGTCACTTTTAGCTTTTTTGAAACTTATGTAGCGATGGTGAAAATCATTCTCAAAGTCCATATTTTTCGGCAAGCTTCAGAGCGATCTCTCTATCCTTTTCAGTAACCGTAATATCTTTAGGATCACGGAGGAATACCGTTTCGTAGGGAATATCTTGGCGTTCTTTGACAATTTTCCAACCAATGAACTTATGTGATAGTCTGCTTACTTCGAAAGCATCTTTATCCTTGAGTTCCTCTATAACTCGTTCCACAATCGAAATCTGCTCAGGTATGAATTTCTTCAAGTCTGCCGGTCGTTTTGGAGCGATACGATCTTGTCTGCCAGATAGAGTATTAACGGAATAGCACACAATTTCATCTGCCTTTAACATTTGTTTTCTGACTTGAACAAGGAATCTTGGTGCTGGTCCTTTAGGTAATCTCCAATATCTTTCACCCGTAATCGAGTCGCCAAGCTCAGCGTAAGCAATGAAATCACTATAGAATAGGATTTTGTTTAACTTGGTCGCACCAAATTTGGGGTGTAAGGTGAGTCTGTTGGCGATATACAAAATTAACTCTTTAAGCAAAATATGCTCACTTTGGGGTATTTTTGGTGGGCAAAAAACCAATTTCCCGTCATTTTGATTAGGATTCATCTTTATTGGTTCCTCTCTTCTCAATATTATAATACGGCACAAATGAGTAGTTGTCAAGAAAAATTTTTTAAATTAGGACACTACCGAATTCTGGGTAAGTGTCCTAATTTCAAGCAAAAAAGTGGAACTCGGCCACCGAAAAGAGAGTATTAGAACGCAAATGAAGAAAATCTGACCAAGTTAGGCGAATTTTCTTGACAAGAATCCAGTTTACACGTATAATATGGCGTTGAGTGGTGAGGAGGGGATTCCCCCAAAAAACAAATCGAGATTAAATGAAGTTCTCTACTCTTTCGGTCGATACAAGAGAGGAGAGGTGAAATATTTGTGAAAAGAAGAACCAAAGGAATTATTGCATATGGCTATGTCAAAGAGGAAGATGGAATTTACACCGCCATATGTGTCAATATGGGGTTATTTGGACAAGGGAAAACCCCAGAACAAGCTCTTAAAAAAGTTATAAAAGCTGTTCTGAGTTATGTTACTTATGTTTTTGAAGAGCATCCGGACAAAAGTGAAAAATTTTTGAATCGTTCTGCGCCAGCGAATTATGTAGAAGAGTATAACCAGGGAATTAAAAGTCTAAGAATTGAAAGTCTAAAAAAACGAACACAGCCGAAAGAAAATCAGCTTCGACAACCATATAAAAGTTTTATCCCAGTTAGAACCTTTGCCGAAGAAGTATCCTACGCTCAAGCCCAATGAAGCCATACAATGCTTAAGAGCATTGGGCTTCGTTTATACAAAGTCCCAAGGCGACCACGATTACTATGAAAAGGGAGATAAGATTGTCCAGGTTGATATGGGTGAGAAAGTGGGATTTGCTACTCCTGGTATGCAAATCATAATAAACAACTCTGGGTATCCACGTGAAGTATTCTATGGAGCCACAAAGAAAACGGCGAAGAAAATAGGGATACACCCCCTATCTAAAGAGAAGTTGAAAAATCTTGATTAGTTCCTCTCGTACTTAGTCATACTGCAGAAGTTCCTCCCGATTCCAAATATGATCTATAATTCTCGAAGCCATAGCTGGAGTCATCCTGAGAGTTTGGTGGATTCTCACAAAGTTATAGTAAAAAAAGTGTAAATCAAGAGCACATTTTAGGTTTTTTAATTTCTTAGAGAAAGAATTAGTTAGACGGGTGAACCTACGCATCTGCGTTTGCTGATGTGGCATGACAGGATCGATCCCCCATTTTTCAAACCATGATGCCACCTCGCGTGTCGTGGACCTGTTATCATGGTATCTAACCGCGCATCCGTTTTTTTGCCACTTCATACAGAAGAATTCCCCCAGCCACAGCCACATTCAAAGATTCAGCTTTACCGTAAGTTGGAATATGAATGATCTGATCGGAAAGCTCAAGCAACTTCCTGTTTAATCCTTCCGCCTCGTTGCCAATCAAAAGGCAAATTTTCCCTGAAGTGTCAAATGTATGGTTCGACAGTTCGACGGTTCGACCTTGCTCACCGCCCTGAGCCTGTCGAAGGGCAAGCTCACTGTCCTGAGCAAAGTCGAAGGACAAGCTCACCATCTTATCAAGGCTTTTGCCTTCTTTGATATCTGTGCCAAAGATTTTAAATTTTCGTTTTTTCAACTGAGGGATAGTTTTCTCTAAATCAACCTCATTAAAAACGGGCAGGTGAAAGATCGATCCCATGCTGGAGCGCACCACTTTGGGATTATATAGCTCCACTGTATCATCTGAAAGTAACACCGCACCTACCTCGAAGGCGTCCGCGGTTCTTATCAAAGTTCCCACATTCCCCGGATCGCGGATGCCATCCAAAGCCACAATCACTTTTATATCTTTTTCCCACAAATCTTCGACCGGACGGCTCTTTATTTTTGCCACACATATTATTCCTTGAGCGGTCACGGTATCCGAAAGTTTGCTTAGAATTTGGATTTTCACTGGAATCAGCTCAGCATTTAGCTTCTCCAGCCTTTTTAAAAGTTGTTTCTCTCTGGTTTTCTGTTCAAATGATCTGGTGAAGAGAACTGATTGGATGGGGCAAAGAGAGTCTGCCGCCTCCTCACAAAGTCGCAAGCCCTCGATCAGAAATTTCCCCTGTTTGTTCCGTCCCTTTTTGGTCTTAAGCTTTAAAAGCTCTTTAAGTCTTTCTTTTGAAAGCACGAGACATTCCGGATTTGTTTAGGATAAACTATCTACTCTGACAATCTTCTTATTTTTGTGCTTGTCTTCTCTAAGGGGTGTTCTTTTACTTGCCCTTTGAGTTTGTGGTAATTTCCCATCCCCCCCTCGTATTCTTTTATCCATCTTCTTACAAACGAGCCGTCCTCGATCTCTTTTAAGATTTTCTCCATTTGCCTCTTCACCTGTTTGGTGATAACTCTTTTCCCTGAAAGATAGGAGCCGAATTCCGCAGTTCTGCTGATTCGGTCAAACATACCAGCTATCCCATAAGATTTGATGGTATTCACAATATAGTCCAGTTGATGGACACATTCCAGATAGGCATTTTCCGGAGGAAGTCCGGCTTTTACCAAAACCTCAAAGCCGCTTCTCAAAAGCTCAGTCAATCCACCGCACAAAACCGCCTGTTCACCAAAAAGATCGCCGATGGTTTCATGTTCAAAGGTGGTCTCAAATACCCCTGCTTTTGTGCACCCGATGGCTTTGGCATAGGCTAAAGCTTTCTTTTTGGCATTTCCGCTTTTGTCTTGTTTCACCGCAATGAAACATGGAACCCCCTTCCCCTCCAAAAAAAGTTTTCTCATCACCTCCCCCGGAGCATGTGGCGCTACCATTATCACATCCACAAAATCGGGCGGAATGATCAGCTTGAAATGAATGGAGAAACCACAGGCAAAGAGCAAGGTCTTGTCAGGAGAAAGATTCGGTTCAATCTGCTGGTAATAGATTTTTTTATGAAGATGATCAGGAGCTAAAATTGAGATCACATCTCCTGATTTGGCGGCCCTTTCAGTTGAATAAACCTCAAAACCCTCCTGACGTGCTTGCCTTATACTTTTACTTCTCTTGGGCAGACCGATTATGACATTAAGTCCGGAGTCCCTAAGATTCAGCGCTTGAGCCCGTCCCTGCCTGCCATAACCAATCACAGCTATTATTCTATCTTTGAGGTATTTTAAATTTGCATGTTTATCCTTATATATTTTGAAGGAAGTTTTTTTCCCCATTGGTCCTCCACGCTTTTTTATCATTTAAGAGAATATAATCCGAGTAATGCCGCTTGTCAAAAGTAAATGAGCAAAAACTCAATACATCCAATCAGCGTCTCTTTGTAAAACTGGATTAAGAAGTGAGGATAACAAGAAGGAAGAGAGTTAAGGCTACGATTGATACCGGGAGAAGTATTCTAAGTAGGATGAATGTGAGGACCCGAAATAGTTGATAAAGTATCCAGCATCCCAGAAGAACCACAAGAAGGTATAATCCCAACTGTCCCCACATGCCTAAATCCGCACCCACCTGCTGGCTGAGCTGAGAAAACCAGCCTAAAAGTAGCTTAAAGAAAGAGAAAACCGTTTGAAAAATGTGATCCCATGGAATGCTTATATGCTGGGACACCGGCCAAGCTCCTCTCTTTGTTGCGGGCACACTGATCGAATGCTCCTCCCCCCACAGGCGAGCTATTCTTATTCAACTCTAATCAAACAATTTTCTGGAGTTTGTCAAGGATTATTTACCAGATTTCTCTGATGTCTCTCGAAGCTATAGCAAACGAATTAAATAAGTTTACATTTTGAAGACCTCTCCCCTCATTTGAGTCAAATGACCTATCCCCCTCTCCATGAAACGGTTGTGTCATAATGTCATTCTGACCCGTACGGGGAAGAATCTCGATTTTCTAACTTATTGAAACTGTTAGATTCTTCGCTTCCCAGACGGGAGGGCACCCGTACGGGTGGGCGTCCGCTCGCCCAGAATGACAACTGTGTGTTTTTAAGGGTTGCGACACAGCCTCTTAGACCGAAGGATACCCCGCAACAACACGCCATCGGGCTGGATGAATCGAACCCCTACAATTATCTATATGGAAAAGGTTGTAGTTGCCTGATTCATCAGGCTAAAACAAGCTCGATGAATCGAGCGACTACAACCCAAAGAATTATGGCGCAAGCTCTTTCAAGCCTGCGCCACAGTTTTGCATTCGTTTAAAACTTCAAAGAGGACAACTCATTTTCTTATTTACCTTATTTTATCAGGTGCTCCAATATGAAGACATAAGAGCGGGTGAAATCTTCGATCAAGAGGGTCTTTTGGGCTCCGCCGTGCCCGGATTTGGTCTGCTCAAAGTAGAGCACGTCCTTGCCCAGTTCCTTCAGGACCCAACCGAAGCGCCGGGGATCGCCAGGGAAGACACGCGGATCATGGAAGCCGGCAGTGACCAGAATTGGTCTGGAGACGTTTTCCGAGTAAAAGATGGGAGAAAGTTTATGAGTCAACTCGCTGCCCACAGGTCCCATCTCCTTTTCCCAACCGGCACTGAAGGTGACGTCTCCATGGGTGGTCGAATAATCAACGTCCGCTACCCCCACCTCGGAGACCACACAGGCAAATTTGTTGGGATAATTGGTGGCAAGATAGTTTACCGTGTAACCTCCATAGGAGGCACCCCAGATGGCGATCTTGTCGGGATTGGACCATTTCTCATTGATCAGATAGTCGATGGCAGAAACATCATCCTCTAATGCGGAGAAGCGCCCCTCCAGATTATCCGCCTCCTCCCAGGCGGGTCCATATCCGGAAGAACCCCGGACATTGGGGAACATCATAATCAATCCCCGGCTTAAGGCAAAGGCGATGTTGCGTTGAAAGTAAGGACGACTCTGAGCAGGTGGACCACCGTGATAACTTACCACCGCAGGATTACCCCCATCCTTCTTTGCGTCTTTGGGGACATAAAGAAGTGCCGGAATCATGGTGCCATCTTTGGAGGGATAACGAATGACCTTAACTTCCATTTTGGAAAAATCGAACCCGAAGGTGGATACGGGAACCATCTGCTGGACACTCTCCCATCCCAGACGGAAGTGGAAAAAGGTGGGAGGCACCCGGGGGGAACTGAAGTCAAACACAATATCTCCATAGTCATTAGCTGAAATATTGCTGATCACTCCGATCTCAGGCTGAGGAACCTCCACCGGCTTCCCCTTCAGATCGAAAGCTAACAGCTCGGAATACCCATCCTTATTTACTGCTCCCACCACGATCTGGAGTTTTGGAATCCACGCAAATGCGTCAATCTCCATCTTGGGGTCATACACCAAACTCAGTTTTTTGGGTTCTTTGAGATCGATTACGGCGAACTTGGCAAACTCCTCCTCGGTTGACAAAGCTCCGGTGTAGGTGAGAACCTTGCCGTCTGAGGTGAATAGCCCTCCATAGTACAAACCCACCTTGGTGATGTCCTTGACTTTCTTCGTTTTCTCATCATACACAAATAGCTGACTTTCGGAGAAGCTAAGCCATCTGGTGAGAATCAGCTTGCCATCCTGATAATCATCCGGTCCATACCATCCTGGTTCGGTATAAACGGTGTCTATCTTGCCGGTGGAGATGGTGTACTTTATCAGGGTTTGGGTCTTTCGGTCATTAGAAATGAGATAGAACTCATCTTCGCTTTTGAAGCAGATGCCCCGGTATTGAATTGCGGGAGCGACCAGAAGAGGCTGAAATTTCCCATCGCGATCAAACTTGTAGATATCGAAGTTCTCATTCCCGTACTGCATGACTCCCACCAGCACGTATTTGCCCGAAGGATGGACATAAAAGTAGCCGATGGAGATACCCTGGTCCGCCCAGTTGTTGGGGGTGAGTTGATGGGGAAACTCCATGGGCTCGTCCATGTAAAAGAGCGCCTGAACCTGGCCGGTGATCCGCATGAGAAAATAGGTTCTGCCAGTGTTATCGATCTTCGGTTCAGTCGCTAAGTCTATGCCCAAAAGGAAACTGAGATCATCGTATGTGGATTGCCAATGTTTGGATTTCCTTAGGGCATCATCGGCAACCTGATTACAGCTATCAATGTAACTTAGGATACGAGAGGTATCCTGTACGATCCAGGTGTCCGCTTCTTTCAATATCTGCTCCGCCTTGGATTCCGCCCAAGTGTCGGAGCAAGAAAACCATGCCCCCACCAGAAACGCGACTAACAGTAAAACGGTTTTGAACTTCATTTAACACCTCCTTGAAGGTTTCAGTTCTTTCTAAGATAGTAAATTTGGTTTCTCTGGTCAAGAAAATCTTTTGTGGTTTTTTCCTGCAAGGGGAAGTGATTGAATCGAAGTCTTTGTTTGATCTTGTTTAATTCAAAAAGCGTATGATTTGTATTTGATTTCGACGGCACTGCCAAATTTATGGTTGACAAATTCTCGATTTAAACTAATATTTGTAAATATGAAAAAGCGAAAGACAAAATCTACTTTAGATAAAGTTGAGGAAAGCATTCAAACGCTAAAACTGAGTGGCTCGCGGAATCTCAAATCCATGTTCCGGGATCTGGCCAGCCTGAAAGAAAACCTTCTTAGTCTCAGTTCGATCAGCCCTTCAGACAAATCAGGTGAAGTAATTGAAAAATCTTCATC
>JAGMFA010000077.1 GCA_023127875.1 Candidatus Zixiibacteriota bacterium | reverse complement strand
GGTAACAGGTGTTCGGACACATGGGTAACACTATTATACACAATGATCGATTTTTTTCAAGCTAATATGTGCAATTTTTTGTTTACAGTAAAAGACATCCATAACTCCATCCTCCTGTGGTCTGGGTCGGAGAGCCACTCGTTCTCCTCTAAAGGCTTTAGGTATCTTATACTCACCTCCTTTGAAAGAGATAATTCCACCCGCCTGTACCTTGCGCACTATATCCGCTGGGGCTGAGGTCCTTCCTGCCTCGATGTCGTGATTTCTTGACGTAATATGAACTTGGAATGAAAGCCTGAACCATTCCAGCGATCATGAATGCAGTAATCAACCTGGGACGACCTGCCAGGGCATTTTCGCCCCTGCCCCTAGCGCAAGAATACCAAGATTATCACCCCACGGATGACCGACGCCCAACCTCATCATCCTAATGACTAATATAATTTAAGCCGGATATTCAGCATTGGTGACCATATTTATCCTGTATCTTCCTTCGGCAAAATAAGGCACATCAAAACGTAATAAAATCATAGAACTGCTACTATCGAGCAAGCCACCCCAAATAGTCAAACAATGCTTTTATTTAACCGCCTTAATGGCCAAACCCAATTTAGTTCAATGTGTTAACAGATGTTCTTCGCATGTATTGCAAAAACTATATTTGTGTAAAATAATGGCGAAAAAAGACTTGACATATATAAGATATTATTTTATATTAGTAAGTGTGAGGTAAGGCACCACAAGAGCTTACCTATCTACGTAAGTAATAGTTTTACGCACAAGACACGGCCTTTTGGTTATCCTATGGTAGCCAACAGATTTCGTTTCCCTCAGCACAATGAATGCACAGATTTGTACCTCTCTACAACAAAAGAAGAGCCACTCAGCTTCCTGTAGCTAACTACGATAAGGCTTTATTCTTTGATGAGAGGAGGTGGTCTCAAATCGGACTTACCAAACACTGACTTAATCTTGCATTTTTCTGAAATCTGGGAGGATAGAAGGAGGTGATGTCGGAGCGATTAGATTTTAAAGCTGTGTAAACTGGGGAGTAAATCTTTTTTTATTGAAGGAGAAAGATCATGAACTTAAAAGGGCTTATTAAATTGACGATTTGCGTTCTTGCGATGATCCTCTTGTTTCCGCAAGTTTCTAACGCAAAAATCTGGACAGTTTGTGCGGTTGGTTGCAGCACCACCACAATCAATGCGGCCATCAATAAAGCCGGCGGAGGAGACACCATCAACGTGGCGGCGGGGACATATAATGAACAGGTCACCGTCGACAAGGCTTTAACCCTTAATGGTGCCAATGCTGGAATTCCTGGATATGGCACTCGTGGAGCAGAGTCCATCGTGGATGCTGATGATCCCGATGAACCTACTTGGGTGACTGCATTCTTCATCGAGAGTGGTGACGTAACCATTGACGGATTCAAGACCATCGATGCAGATGAGGGTATCCATATTGCCTGCGATCAGCCTAGTTGGGGGGACAGAGAAAATGTTGTAATAAAGAACAACTACATCGACACCCAGGAAGGTGAGCCCCAATCGGTTATTGCTGCAACTGGGATCATCTTTTACAATGACGCTAATTGGAGCGGCACAGATTACAGCGTTGATGGTGCAGTTGTGCAGGATAACTACATCTATCAAGCTCACGTCAAGGATGCGATCTGGTTCCAAGATGTCCATGGCAGTTCCATAACCATAAAGGGAAACAAGGTGGATAACACTGTGGGTTATTCCGGGATTATCCTGGGAGCCACTTCAGCCCTAGGCTTTTATGTTGATCTCAGTGGAACGTTTATTGAAGACAACGAGGTCGTTTCTTCAAGCGCTTCTGGAATAGGCATCCAACTAAAGAGATTTACCTCTCCAACCACCCCGGTGTCCATAACTGGCAACACCCTCACTGGAGGAGACTACGGGATACGTCTGTGGGCAGGTGACGCAAATACAAACGTAGTTGCTCACTTCAACAATCTTGCTGGGAACACTTGGGGTATCGGTTTCCGCTCCGGTCAGCCATGGGCATCAGTAGTCGATGCCACCGACAACTGGTGGGGCACGATAAATGGTCCAGAGCACTCTGGCAACACTTACAACGTCGGCTATCAGGGCTCAAAGGCTGGCGACAATGTCACCTATGTACCGTGGTGGGATGCTTACCCTGGCGGCAGCAGTTGGGGCCCGGTAGAGAATCCGTCTGCCAGCTACTATTCATCGATACAGGCTGCTGTTGATGCTGCCAGTTCTGGTCATACCATCACCTGTGCAGCAGGAACTTACAACGAGGCAGAGACATTCCTGGATCACGCGGGACTGAACTTCGATGCTACCAGAGGTGGCATAACGCTGAGCGGTGCCAATGTAGGAATCCCTGGTTATGGTACGCGCGGAGCGGAGTCCATCATTGAAGGACCGAATGTTTTGCACGGCAATGCCATCTATATCTTCGACGGTGCTGACGGTGTTGTAATCGATGGGTTTACGCTTAAGGCTGGTGACGATATTGTCGAGAATAGAGCCGACGACGTGGTCATCAAGAACAACATCATAACGCCTTCCGCATCGCCTGTGACAACGAATGCGCCTGGTATCTTTGCCTGCGAGTGTGACAATCTAACGGCGTCCTATAACTGGATTCTTGACATAGGTCCTAGTGGTGGTTGTGGAATGTTCCTTGGCCTAGCCGCCTCTCTTGCCGACATTACCAATAGTCTAATTGGGCATAACCTGATAGAGAACTCAGGAGGCGCAGGGATCCTTATCAATTACGCCTCAGGAATAGGTGGTAACACCATAGAGTACAATGAAATCAAGAATGTTGGCCACGATGGCATCAGAGGCGCACTTCTTGCAAGCGGCACGACCATACAGCATAACGAAATATATGGCAGTGCCCGGGATGGTGTCCGGATTATGGGTGATGCAGCTAGCCACCACATCAATTACAACAGCATTTATGGGAGTGTCGCCTACGGAGTAAACAACCTAGATGCTGCAACACTGAATGCCTCCGGCAACTGGTGGGGCGACCTCGACCCGACCGATGACCTCTCGGACAGCGTGGACTACACCCCTTGGTGCGCGCTCGACGGCACGTACAACAATCCCGGCTTTATGCCTGACTTGTCTGAACTATGGGTCGACGACACCAGCCCGCAAACTGGCCCAGCCGGATACATCGGGGAAGGCATTGACATGGTTACCGGCAGTACGGTTAGCGTGATGGCGGGGACGTATATTGAGAATATCGTGATCGACAAGGCACTGGCACTTTTGGGAGCAGGGCAGGACTCGGTTCTGGTTTACACCGATTCCTCCGATGTCGGGCCACCCAGCGGCCCCTCATTTCAGGGTTCACAGATGGTGATAGTGCAGGCGGATAATGTCCTCATAGATGGATTCACCTTTGACGGAGACAATCCCAGTCTAACTCCCGTCGGCACTCTGGACGCTCGCAATGGGATCATCTCCAACCACACATTAGGTGACTGGGACGGTTTGACGGTGACAAGCTGCACCGTGAAGAATATTTACTTAAGAGGGATTTATGCCTCCGCCCAGACTTCCGTTACCGATATTCATCTCGCCAATAACACGGTATACAATGCCAATGGTGTTTCCATGCAATCCGCCGGAATAATGCTGTGGGGAGGGTCTGGGGTAGTCGATAATAACATGTGCACCAACTCTTCACTGGGGATATGCCTGCAGGCAGGTTCTGACGGCATGGTGGAGTCCAATGAATTGGATAGCTGTGAGCTGGGGATAGTGGTTAACGGAAATAGTCACGAAACAGTTATTCACCGGAACCTGGTGAGCAACTCCGATCAAGGTATTCAGACCATTGGAATCAACGCACCCGTTTTGATTTTGGTTGACACACTCAGGAACTGCGACTACGGATTAGTTCTTTATGGGTTGGGGAATGGTACTACTAATGTGCAGGAAAGCATTATAGACGGGTTGGGTGCTCCCTGGGCTGTGGGAGTTTATGCTTCCACCAATGTTTCTCCCTGGGGAGTGGGAGATGTGAGAGGGAACTTTAGGAACAACCAGATAATCAACAGCTGGATCGGGATAGTGCTCAATGAACCTGCCACAGACACAACCAAAGACGTGCTGGTAACTATCGGAGGGGACTCCACCTTTTACAATCTCATCTACGACAACGACAGTTCCGAACTGGAGCTGGAATATTGTAACGATGACATCAATGCCACTTACAACTATTGGGGAAAGTCACTGGTCTCGCAGATTGAGCAAGAGATCTTTCACCAGGTAGACAATCCCTCTTTAGGTTTGGTCGACTTTTCTTTACCCTATCTTTTAGGGGATGTGACCTTAGATAGGGTGATTGATCTGGCAGACGTGATCTTTTTGATCAACTATCTCTACAAGAATGGACCGGCACCTTACATTTCAATCTTGGGTGACACCAGCCAGGATGAGGTCATCGACATCTCGGATGTGATCGTTTTGATCAATTACCTATATAAAGGTGGTCCTCCGCCGACCAAATCCTTTAAAGTTGTCAAAGTGGGTATGGATGAAGGGAAGCTTTCCCGACCTGCTCCTGGTTCTGATCCGATGAAATAGAGGACCTCACCCCCTTTCGTTCCCCCTCTCCATGATCATGGAGAGGGGTTCACCCTGAAGGGATTCACCCTGAAGGGGATAGGGGGAGAGGTTCATGCTTCCTTCTTGCTGAGCAAGTTGAACTCGGTCAACGGAGTAAACTGGGTCAACGGATTAAACGGATAAAACGGATCGATCCGCTTAATCCGATTAATCCGCTGACAGCGTCATAGGTACGAAATGGCGAAGCCTTTCGGACAAAAAAGATGTCGGATCTCAGTCCTCCATGCTGGGCTGAGATCCTTTTTTTTGCCTTGACTTGGTGGCTTCTTCACGTAATATAATCAGTGAGGATCATTAAGAAAACTGACTGCCGACAGCGGTCGGCGGACTTTAAAGAAAATGGCTGAATTCAAATTAGTTTCCGACTATAAACCCAAGGGGGATCAGCCCAAGGCAATAGCGGAGTTGACCCAGGGAATGAAGCAACATGAAAAATACCAGACCCTTTTGGGGGTGACCGGCTCGGGCAAGACTTTCACCATGGCAAATGTGATTGCCAATGTGGGCAAACCCGCCATCGTCATCTCCCACAACAAGACCCTGGCGGCCCAGCTTTATGGGGAGCTGAAAGGTTTTTTTCCTCATAATGCGGTGGAGTTTTTCATAAGCTATTATGATTACTATCAGCCGGAAGCATACGTCCCCGCATCCGACACCTACATAGAGAAGGACACCTCGGTCAATGATGACATTGACCGATTAAGACTGAGAGCTACCAGTTCCCTTTTGGAAAGGGACGATGTGGTGATCGTGGCAAGTGTATCCTGCATCTACGGGATCGGGTCGCCCAAGGATTGGAAGGAGCTTTTGCTATTTTTAGAAGTGGGACAGGAAAAGGAAAGGGACAAAATCTTAAAAGATTTAATAGACATTCACTATTCTCGTAACGACATCGAATTTGCCCGGGGGACCTTTCGGGTAAGAGGAGATACAGTAGAGATTCACCCCGCCTACGAGGAGACTGCCATTCGGATTGAGCTTTTCGGTGATACCATAGAGAAAATCTCGGTGATCGATACGCTCAAAGGTGAGATTTTGGAGGAAAAAGAGAAGGTAGCCATTTATCCAGCTAAGCACTTTGTCACCACTTATCCCCAGTTAGAGGAAGCGATCAAAAACATAGAAATTGAGCTGGAAGAGAGGCTCTCTTTTTTTAGATCACAGGGCAAGCTTCTGGAGGCGCAGAGATTGGAATCGCGCACCCGCTTTGACCTTGAGATGATGCGGGAGATAGGATACTGCACCGGAATTGAAAACTACTCCCGCCATCTTTCCGGAAGGAAACCGGGTGAACGACCCTACGTTCTTTTGGATTTCTTTCCCAAAGATTTCCTGATGATGATTGATGAGTCTCATCAGACCGTTCCTCAGATTAGAGGCATGTATGCCGGGGACAGATCCAGAAAAGAGGTGCTGGTGGAATACGGTTTTCGGCTCCCTTCCGCTCTGGATAACCGACCTTTGTTTTTTGATGAATTTGAGTCTTTGATCGATCAGGTTATCTTCGTCTCCGCCACGCCGGCTGAGTTCGAGCTGAAAAAATGTAAGGGCGTGATAGTGGAGCAGGTGATTCGACCCACCGGGCTGGTTGATCCAAAAATCACCATCAAACCTTCCTCCAATCAGGTGGATGACCTCTTAGAGGAGATTAGAGTAAGAACCCAAAATAAGGAAAGGGTTCTGGTCACCACCCTGACCAAAAGAATGGCAGAGGATCTGGCAGACTATCTTGCCCAGATGGATGTGAAGGTACGCTATCTTCACTCAGAGATCGATGCCATAGACCGGGTGGAGATTTTAAGAGATTTAAGGTTAGCCGAGTTTGATGTTTTAGTGGGGATCAATCTGCTAAGAGAAGGGCTGGATTTGCCGGAGGTCTCGCTGGTGGCAATTCTGGATGCGGATAGAGAGGGCTTTTTGAGATCCGAAACCTCTTTAATTCAGATAGCGGGCAGAGCCGCAAGAAATAAAGCAGGAGAGGTGATCATGTATGCAGATGAGGTTACCGACTCCATGCGAAAAGCCAAAGAGGAGACAAACAGGAGAAGGAGACTGCAGGAGGAATATAACAAAAAACACGGCATCACCCCTGAAGGCATATATAAGTCCCGAGAGGAGATCCTTAAAACCACGGCATTCGCTGATTCAAGAACCGCCAGCCCGGAAAAAGAAGAAAAGCTTGACTTTTTAGAAAAACTCTCTCTGGAGGATAAGATCAGGGAACTGCAGAGGGCAATGAAGAAAGCGGCATCCAATCTGGAGTTTGAGAAAGCGGCTTTTCTCAGAGACGAGCTCTCCAGAGTGCTGGAGAAAACAGGGAAGAGAAGCCGGCGGCCAAATATCTTCAGGGGGAAGAAAAGATGAAAAAAACTCTTTTCCTTTTGGTGCTTTCCTCACTTGTTTTTTTCTTGTTTCAAACAGGCTGCGAGAAGAGAACAGTCAAACCCCGTGAAACCCACTGGGACGCAGTTAAGGCGATCATATCCGAATATCCGGATGTATTTCGTTTAGGTTTTTTTGATACAGAACCAGACGACACTCTTTTCTATCGGAAAATAACACAGAACAGTGCAGACATAGAAGAGGGATGGCTTGTTGAGCGGGACGACACACTGCGTTTTGAGGATTGTATCACTTTAATTTGGGGCGACAGTCTCAAGGGGAAGTTTCATTACTATTTCAATGGAGAGTTATACGAAAAGCCCATTTATTCCATAGCTCTGACCAAAGCCTATTTCGAGAAATGGGGGTTTGACTCCGACGTTCATCGGGGCTGGCTATTGAAGCAGTTCAGTGGAACGGTGATTAATTCGGTGGGAACCACCAGAAATCTTTATGCTCTGGACATAGTTTCAGACGGGGTAAATGTCTCCCTCAGCGAACCAATTTTGTTGAAATTAGTAAAGAAGGATAGCACATTGGTATTTGGCAAGGGGAAACAGGTAACCTTCACCATTGAACCTTCAAGCGACACTTTTGACTTTTTCTTTCTTCATGTAAATGAGAAGGCTCCTCAAAAGATTCCCTTCACTAGTAAAGGAGACGGAATCTTTTCTGCCAGCTGGACCACCACTACCGATCCAGACCCGGCAAAACGCTACTATCATGCCATCGTGGATGTGGTCAGCCGGGAGTCGGCTACTTCCGACACCACCGAATATGATTCCAAAGCCTGGGGAATCGTCTATAAAATAAAATGAGAAAAGTATTTGGCTCAAGATATGATTGATAAAAAAGCTGGCTGAATCCGAAGCGGGTGAAGCTGAAGCTCCACCCTTAATTTTTTGGGATATTCGACCTTGAGGTAATAAAAAGATACTCCCATCTTTCCTTCTCCATTCCCATAAGAACGATCAAAGTTCTGAGATTTGAAATATACCGGAAATTCTGCTTCTTCATGTAGCTTTTGTGCGGAGTTTAAAGGATTTTGTGGGGACAAATTAATTGGAATTCTAAAGAGAGCAGAGATACTCGTGGATGGATCTGGCGGCTTTGCGTCCAGCTCCCATGGCCAGGATAACGGTTGCTGCGCCGGTCACCACATCCCCCCCGGCCCAAACCCTCTCCCTGGAGGTCTTGCCAGTCTCCTCATCCGCAACGATGTTTCCCTTCTTACCCACTTCCAGTCCGGGAGTGGCGGCGGCGATGAGCGGATTGGGGCTGTTACCAATGGCGCAGACCACAGCGTCCATGGGGATGATAGTCTCAGAACCTTCGATGGGAACGGGTCTTCTCCTTCCAGAGGAATCCGGCTCACCCAACTTCATCTTCAAATACTCGATCTCCTTCACCCATCCGTTCTCATCGCCAATGTACCGAATGGGGAGGGTCAGGAAGTTGAAGATTACCCCCTCCTCTTCTGCATTCTCTATCTCCTCCAAGCGCGCCGGCAGTTCCTGCCTGGATCTCCTGTAGATGATTTTGCTCTCTGCTCCCAGCCTCAGGGCAGTTCTGGCACAGTCCATGGCTACGTTTCCTCCGCCGACAACCGCAACCCTTTTGTGATTCTTTATGGGAGTAGAAAACTGGGGAAAGAGAAAACCCTTCATCAAATTCATACGGGTCAGATATTCATTTGCCGAATAAACGCCATTTAAATTTTCACCGGGAACGTCCATAAACCAGGGAAGTCCCGCGCCCGAACCGACAAAGATGGCGTCAAATTCCTCCAAAAGGCTGTCTATCGTTCTGGTTTTTCCAACCACGTAGTCGGTCACCACTTCGACGCCAAGCTTTTTGAGATATTCAACTTCCCTTTTCACGATAGCCTTGGGAAGCCTGAATTCTGGGATGCCGTAAATCAGAACCCCCCCCACCTCATGCAGAGCCTCGAAGATAGTCACCTGGTGCCCTAATTTTATCAGATCACCAGCTACGGTAAGTCCTGCAGGTCCTCCGCCTACGACGGCGACCTTTCTTCCGGTAGGCGGCGGAATTTCGGGTAACTGAAGCTTACCCTGCTCCGCTTCCCAGTCTGCCAGGAACCGCTCCAGTCTACCGACTGCTATCTGTCCTCCCTTCTTTAACAGAACGCATGCCTCTTCACACTGCTCCTCCTGGGGGCAGACCCGACCACACATAGCGGGAAGACAGTTTTTCTCCTTCAGTATCCTGATACCGGCAGCAAAATCACCCTCAGCGATGCATTTGATAAATCCAGGGATGTCTATCTCCACCGGGCACTTTAAAACACACTTAGGCTTTTTGCACTGCAGGCATCGCTTGGCTTCTTCGACTGCAGTCTCGGGTGGATATCCCAGCGCCACCTCATTGAAATTGTGCCTTCGCACCTCCGGTGGTTGTTTGGGCATCGCCTTTCTATTCAAGTCCAGTTTTTTTCGTTGCGGTTCAGACATATCGCATTGGGTTAAATTTAAGATTCTTTTTTGTTTTCAGTGGCTTAAATTCTTGACAAGAATAAGTTACCATAAATCCGATGAAATTCACATTCTCAGGAATTCAACCTCCC
>JAGMFA010000076.1 GCA_023127875.1 Candidatus Zixiibacteriota bacterium | reverse complement strand
AATAATAAGATGTAAACTGTTTCTTGCTCCTCTTAGTAACCAAAAGAAAAGTTTGGTAAAACAATGTTGAGAATAACCACCATAGTCTTCATCTTTATAAGTTTTCTCTTCTGTCAGATCTGTTTTGGTGCTTCTATCGCCCAGATTGAGGTAAGAGGCAATCGAAGTGTGAATCAGTCTCTGATAGTTAACATGTCCGGTCTGGTGATCGGCTCTGAGCTTAGATCTGCCACCATTCAGGAGGTTATTAAGAGAATCTATGCCATGAATCTGTTTTCGGACATTCAGATTGAGTGGGTGGAATCAGAGGACGGAGTAAAGCTCACCATAGTGGTCAAAGAATATCCTCGGGTTGCAGAAGTTGAGATTTCAGGCAACAAGAAGATAAAGAGGGAGGATATAGAGGAGGAGATAAATATCACCCCCGGCAGAGTGACAACTCCTGCGGACGTAAAAACGGCTGTGGATGAGATTAAGTCACTTTATAACGAGAAAGGTTACCTTTCCGCCCAGATTGAATCTGAGCTGATCGAAACGGAGGCTCCGGGCGGAGTGATCTTAAAGCTTAAAATCGATGAAGGCAAAAAAGTAAAGATCAAAAAGATCTATGTAGAGGGGAACGAAGCCTTCAAGGCATCCAAGATAAGAAAGCAGATGAAGAACAAAGAGGATCGCTGGTGGCGTGGTGGAGAGTTCGATCCGGATCAATATGAGGAGGATAAAGAGAAAATCATAGAATTCTATAAGAAGAAAGGGTATCTGGATGCCCAGATAGTCTCTGATTCCCTCTGGTACGGAACCGATAAGAAAAATCTGTTCATCCAGATTGCCCTAAGCGAAGGAGAAAAATATAAATTCGGGAAGGTAAGCTGGGAAGGGAACAAACTTTTTCCGTTAGAGAAGCTAAGCAAGCTGGTGAGATTCAAAGAGGGGGATATATATTCTCAAAAAGAATATGAGGAAACACTGGGCGACATTTATTTCCTTTATCAGGAGGAAGGGTATCTATATTCCCAGGTGGAGGATAAGACTACCACCCGTGGCAATGTGGTGAATATTACCTATAACATCACCGAAGGAGTGCCGGCGAACGTCCATTATATAAACATTCAGGGGAACACCAAGACCAAGGAAAAGGTAATCAGAAGGGAGCTTTCCGTCTTACCGGGGCAGAGATTCCGGCGTTCTCTTCTAATGCGCAGTCTGCGCGATGTGACTTATCTTAATTACTTTGCAAACGTTGAACCAGATTATGAGGTTTTAGAAAATGGAGACATTGATCTGATCATCAAGGTGGAGGAGAAGCCCACCGGACAGATAATGTTTGGAGCGGGATACAGTGCCCGGGACAAGTTGGTGGGCAACATAGGTCTGGGCATTCCCAATCTTTTTGGCAATGGTCAGAATCTCAAGTTAAATTGGGACTTTGGCAAAAGAAGGCAGACCATTGAACTCTCGTTCACTGAGCCCTGGTTCAGAGATACCCCCACCTCGGTCGGTTTCGATATATATCAGATCAATCGTAAATGGTATGATGATTTCACTGAAGAAAATAAAGGATTCGGGTTAAGATTGGGGAGGAGACTCACTTGGCCGGATAATTATTTCAGGGTGTACTGGCGTTATCGCTGGGAGCAGATAAGATATTATGATTTTGCTGATCCGTTAGTGGTGATAGATACCACAGGCACAGACACCACTTACATTCCGCATTATCTATCGGAGGTGGATTGGCCTCGAAATGCTGCCACGACCTCCTTTACCATAGTCCGTGACTCCAGAGATCTTCCTCAATTCGCCACCAAAGGCTCGATCCTTTCGTGGAATACAGAGTTGGCGGCAGAATTTTTAGGGGGGGATTTTTTCTATCATAAACACATATTTCAGGCCAGCTACTTTTTCCCCCTCTTCTGGAAATTTGTCCTGGCGACTCACCTCAAGGTGGGGGTCCTAGATGGAAGGGACAAAGATCTGCCGGAAGTTTACGGCGAACGCTTCTCGCCGGGGGGCACGGATCCGGATGGAATGATCCGGGGATATTCTGATGGCTCTATTGGACCAGTTGACGCGCAGGGAAGAGAACTAAGGGGCAGGAGTGTGTTAGTTTACAATGCTGGACTTCAATACCCTCTGGTGGAACAACAGATGTATTTTCTCCTTTTTGCCGACGCAGGAAATGCCTGGTTAAGCGGCAGAAGTATAAGACCTTTCGCCTTCAGACATAGGTCTGATCAGGACCTCTTCAGGTCAGCGGGCCCAGGGGTGAGACTGGTGATTCCCGGAATGGGAGTTATCGGGTTCGATTTCGGTTATGCATTCGATGGTCCGGAAAAAGGAGAGTGGAGACCTCATTTTCAATTCGGAACAACATTCTAAATGTTGCTATAACGAACAAAAATAGCTGAGTGGAAATGTATCAGCCCTACTCATTTTTAGGAGGAGAAAAGTGAAAAGTAAAATCATTTTACTTCCCACCATTCTGTTTTTTCTGACCGGGGTATTTCTTCTTTTCTGGGCAGGTGAGACCTCCTCTCAAGAGGGGAAAATCGGTTACGTGGATTCGATGAGACTCCGCACTGAATTTGGGGAGTTTGCCGATGCTCAGGCTGAGTTCGACAAGGATGTGAAGACATGGCAGGAGGAGATAGCGGAGATGGAACATGTAATCGACAGCCTTGAGAGGGATATGGAAAAGACCAGCCTACTTTTAAGCGAAGCCAAAAAGAAAGAAAAAGAAGAAAATCTGGAGACAAAAGAACTGGAATATCAAAGATTGACCAACGACATCTTCGGGCCCGGTGGAAGGGCGGAAAAAAGGAATGCCGAGTTGACCAAACCAATTCTGGATAAGATCAATCAGGTTTTGGAGAAGATCGCCACCGAGGAAAATTACATAATGATCTTCGATTCGGTGAACGGCAACATAGCATATGCCAAAGAGGGTCTGGATTTAACTGAGCAAGTTTTAGAAGAACTTGGCAACCTGGAGTAGGATTTTGAGTTCTAAAGATTCCAACTCATCCTGGGTGAGGAAACCTAAAAAAGAGGAAAGAAGGTTAGGCAAAATCGCCGAATACGTAGCTGGAGAGTTGGTAGGGGACCCTTCCATCAAAATAAGGGGAGTAGCTGGAATTGAGGAGGCAAAAACGGGGGATTTAACCTTTCTGGCTAATCCCCAATATGCTGCCTTTTTGGAAACTACCTCTGCTTCAGCAGTGATTGTGGGAAGAGAAACAAAAACAGAGGGTGTCGGTATACCTTTGATCAAACACCCTAATCCGTATTTTGCCTTTGCCCAGGTTTTAGAGCTCTTCGTGGAAACCCAAAAAAGTTATCCTGAAGGCACTCATCCCACCGCAGTTTTAGGAGAAGAGGTGAAGGTGGAAAGGGGAGTGCATATAGGTCCCCGGGTGGTTGTGGAAAAGGGAGCGTGGTTAAAGCGCAACTCAATCGTTCTGGCAGGCAGTTTTATCGGAGCCAATTCAGTTGTGGGAGAAAATTCGCTTCTCTATCCTAACGTCACCATAAGGGAAAACGTAGAGATAGAAAGCAATGTAATCATTCATTCTGGCACGGTGATCGGATCAGATGGGTTTGGTTACGCAAAAGAGAAGGGAGTCCATCATAAGATCCCGCAGATCGGGGGGGTGAGGATAGAGGAGGATGTGGAGATCGGGGCAAACGTGACCATAGATCGTGCCACCTTAGGTGTTACTCGAATAGGAAGAGGAACCAAAATCGATAATCTGGTTCAGATCGGGCATAACGTGGATATCGGAGAAAACTGCATCATCGTGGCGCAGGTAGGAATAGGAGGTAGCACCAAAGTGGGAAATGATTCGATTGTAGCCGGACAAGCAGGGTTGGCGGGACATATCAAGATTGGCAATCGGGTAGTGATTGGAGCTCAATCAGGCGTCACCAAAGATGTCCCCGATGATACCACCGTGTTCGGTTGTCCGGCACGTGAGATTCATAAGACCAAAAAAATCGAAGCCCATCTCTCCCGGTTGGACCTTTATGTGCAGCGACTGAAAGAACTGGAAAGAATATTGAAAGAAATGAAGAAATCCTCACATTAATCAGTAAACATTTGGAGGCAAAGATGAGTGAGCTGGTTGAGGTTAACGATAACAATTTTGAAAGTGAAGTTTTAAAGTCTGAGTTGCCCTGTCTGGTTGATTTCTGGGCAGAGTGGTGTGGACCCTGTCTAATGGTGCATCCCATCCTGGAGGAGATCGCCAACGAGTATGCGGAAAAATTGAAAGTGCGAAAGCTGAACGTGGATCAAAACAGTCAGACCGCCGTCAAATATGGAATCATGAGCATCCCCTGCCTTCTTTTCTTTAATGATGGAAAGGTGGTGGATCAGGTCATCGGAGCGGTTCCCAAAAAGCATTTTGTGGAAAAAATAGATAAAATACTCAAGTAAGCCTTTTTATGCTTGCTTTCAAAAGGACTTTTAATCATTTACCTGAATTGGATGCAAGAAAGATGATAAGTCATCCAGCGGCTCTCAGAACTTTCTCAAACCGCCTTCTATGGTCAGCGGATAAATTTATTCTAAAAGATTTCCACATCATCCTGTGATGGATAACATTTCAGATAAAACCAAACATGTTTGTTCCTTGAACACTCCTTCAAATAAATCTGAAGGGACAATTGAGATTCTGGTGGAGGGACAGGAATGTCCTTTCTGTCATTTTGCCAAGCTAAAAAAAGAATATGACGAGATAATCTGTCCCATCTGTGGTTATGGACACAGACCCTCAACCTGATAGAAACCTATGAGGGAGGAGTTTCCTCTTTTTTTAGCGAATGACTTTACCCCAAACAGAAAAGGTGTTTGAGGGTTTCTTTGCTATTTGAGAAGGAGAGACAATGTTTATCAATATGTCATGGAAGGGGAATTTGGCTTTTGAAGCGGAGACCGAGTCCTGGCATCGAATTTTGCTTGATGCTAAGCAAGAGGTAGGTGGGGAGGATAAAGGTCCCCGACCCATGGAGGTTTTGCTAGTCTCCCTGGCTGGATGCACCGCGATGGATGTTGCCTCCATTCTGAAAAAGAAAAGAGTGAATCTGCAAGACATGACCGTCAAGATTAACGCAAAACAAGCGCCCCAGCATCCAAAATATTTTACCAAAATAGACGTGGAGTTCAATTTTGAGGGGAAAGACATCAAGGAGGAGGATGTCAAACGAGCCATAGAGCTTTCCAAGGATAAATACTGTTCGGTTGCAGTTATGTTAGAAGGTAAGGCTGAAATCTCATATCGATGGAATATTGTAAATCTGTAGTGACTATTGAAGAACTCCTTTGGCAGGGCTAAATGCCCTTCAGGATGAACCCTGCCCTATGAATGATAAGTAATTGTCTCTCATAGGGGCGGGAATTCATCCCGCCCTTGAGTGTAGCTTTCTCAACAAGTCCCTTAGTAATTCTCCATTCCTGACCAGAACATGCGACGTCCCGCCTTTTATGCTTTACTTCTTTTTATCCTCGGCATTCTTTTAGGTAATTTTTTTGACCTTCCCGTTGTTTTACTCTTTTCAATTTTTATCCTCACACTTCTCTTCTGTGTGCTATTCCTTCTGCGTAAAGAGAAGGAAAGCGCTAACTTCTTTCTAATCCTATCAGTCATACTGGCAGGATTCTTCAGACACGAGCTTCTCACCCGCGATTTTCTTCCAAATCACGTAAGCAGATTTTTGAATTTAGACTCAAAAGTGGCTATTACCGGAAAGATAGTTGAAGAACCTGATGTCAGGGAAAACAAAACCTTCATAACTCTAAATACCGAGAAGATATTCATTGGGGAAAGAGCTTACTCCACCACAGGTCAGATAATTCTGAAAATAAAAAAGTCCACTTCTAAGTTTGACTATGCTGACGACGTCAAGTTTGAAGGATACTTAAATGAGCCCACATCCAAAAGAAACCCGGGAGCATTCGATTATAAGAGATATCTTAGCCGGAAAAAAATCTACGGGATTGTCAGTTTGTCTTACGCGAATCAGGTTGAAACCTTGGAACGAAGTAGAGGAAATATCTTCTTTTCTAAGATAGTGATTCCCTTGAGAAGGTGGATTTTAGGGGTCTTCAACAGGACTTTATCAGGTAATCACAAAGCTCTGCTTGCCGGGTTCCTTTTAGGGGAAACCAGAGAGATTCCCAAAGAAGTTTATACCATGTTCAGAGATACCGGCACAGTTCATCTTCTGGCAGTCTCCGGTTCCAATGTATGGCTGGTTATCGGGGTGATCTTAGGGGCTTTAAGTTTGCTTCGAATTCCCAAGTTTTTTGCCACCATGTTAACCCTGCCATGTATCCTCATATTCGCCAATCTGGTTCATAATGATCCCCCGGTGGTGAGAGCAGGCATTATGGCGGGGGTGGTACTGGTGGGCATTCTTTTATATAAAGATGTGAACCTGGTAAATGTGGTCTCATTTTCCGGTCTGGTTATTCTGTTTTTTTCCCCTCTCTTTCTTTTTGATGTGGGATTTCAGCTTTCCTTTGCCTCGGTTTTTGGGATTCTTCTTCTGTATCCACAACTAAGCAAGCTGGTGTCGAAATATGTAAGCAAGTCTTATAAAAATCTATGGACGTGGATAATCATGCCAGCTCTTATCTCTGTATCTGTGGAGTTAGTTCTTTTTCCCATCTTAGCCTATTATTTCAACATGATTCCTCTTATAATAGTTGTGGCTAACATATTCATAGTTCCTCTGGCTGGATTGTCAGTGGTGCTGGCTTGCTTTACCCTATTTTCAGCCATTTTCAGCACCTCTCTGGCGGGCATTTTTTCTGCTTCCAACTGGTTATGTCTGGATTTGACTTTAAGATTGACGGAGTTCTTTGCCACTTTGCCCATAGCAAAATTTTCCATCCCGGCTCCCTCAATTTCCAGTTTTATTCTCTACTACTTTTTTCTCTGGCTTTTAGTTAGCTCCATTGCCTCCAAGAAAAAAGTTCTTCTTTTCTCCATTTTGATAATTGCCAATGTGCTCATCTGGAGGGCGGCACTTTCACATAGCGATAGACCTTTCAGGGTAACTTTCTTGGATGTTAGCCAGGGAAGTTCTGCAGTCATCGATCTTCCCAACAAAAAGACTCTTTTGATAAATGCAGGAGAGAAAGGAAAGAATTTTGATGCCGGGGAGTACATTGTTATCCCCTTCTTGAATTATAAAGGCATCACCAAGATTGATAAATTGATCCTTACAGATACGGATTCTCTGAATCTAAATTCAGCCAGATCTGTCCTGGAAGATGTAGAAGTTAAAGAAATTTTGTTATCAAAATCTTCACCTTTTAGAAATGAAAGTGATGAAAATGTTACCAAAAAGATTCAGAATAAGTTTCAGTTTCTAAAGTCACTGGAAGCTATCACAGACGGCAAAGAAGAGTTTGCGATTCGTTTTTTTAATTATCCAGAAACGGGTAAATCAGGATCGATTTCCAAGAAAGTTTTGGTAAAGATCAAGTATAAAGACATTTCTTTCTGCCTTTTTGATGGGATGAAGAAGGTTCATTTTGATCCGGAATTTGATTGGGATAAGTTTAAAAATTGCTCGGCTCTGGTTATGTCTGAACTGGGGAATACAGATGAAATTATCCAAGTCATCTCCGCTGTCAGACCTCAAAAGATCATTTTCACCCGTCATTATTTTCGTTATGAGAAGGACAAGATTCCGGCTCTAATGCAGGTAAATTTTCCTCAAACCGAATACTATCGCACTGCAGAAAGCGGGGCGATAATTTGCAAAACTGACGGTGAGAAATTGTGGTTTGATCTCACGCTTAAGTGAACTTAAAGCTACGGTTGAAGGATGGAGAAGTTGTGGCGGGGTACCCTTACCCCGCCACCTGAAGGTCGAGGGTAAGGTACCCTCGACCAACTAATGAACTGATGTCTTGATTACTTATGACAACTACAGAGATAATATTGCTGGCTGGCTTTATTGTCCTGATCGGGCACTTCATCAAGGGATTGTCCGGGTTTGCCAGTGCCCTCTTTGCAATTCCACTTCTGGCATTATTCTTAGATATCAAGTTTGTAGTCCCGGTATTTTTGTTGTTCGATTTCATTTCCGGGATAATTCTAACCATACAAAATCGAAGGTTTATTGACAGAAGAAGTACACTTTTGATTCTTTCTGGGTTGGTGATCGGAACGGCAATCGGGACATATCTTTTGGTCTCTTTTGGAAACGAAGCATTGAAAAGGGTTTTTGGTGTGGTGGTGATTTTGTTTGCGTTAAAAATATTAATCTTAGACAAGGAGAATATAAAAAGACAAATCAGCAAAATCTGGGCGCCTGTTTCCGGACTTGCTGGTGGATGCACCGGCGCAATGTTTGGATTGAATGGCCCACCCCTGGTGCTTTATCTTACTCATCAACTGCAGGACAAACAAATCTTCAGATCTACGCTTTACGGCATATTCTTTGTTGATGCCTGCTACAGACTAATTCTCTACTCATTTAACAAATTGATTACCATAGAAGTAATCAAATTCGCCCTATACCTGACACCATTTTTGCTAATCGGTCTTCTTCTCGGATCCAAATTGCACGCAAAGATAAATGAAAAGATATTTAAAAAATTCGTTGCTTCGATTCTGGTGCTAACGGGCATATTCTTAATTGTGTGATAAAACGAGGAACAGCCCCACCTACCGCTTTTCCTCCCTGTTGTTAACCTACTCTTTGTCCATTCACGGTAAGCCCCTCATATTGTATTTTGCAAAAAAGGGGGTAATCTGCTTTGAAAACAGATGTTCAAAAATGAGGCAGAAAGAAATTGTTACAATCTAAAGCTATAAAGGGCACGGTGTTGTAAAAGAGCCAAAGTATAATAAAACGTCGGTATGTCTTTTGCAATAAAAAAGTTGGGGTAAAAACTATTTGAAGATAAACCTTACTATTAATAAACATAAAGAAAGGGGTGATAGTATATGCTGAGTAACTTTCACAGAGACTCAAAAGGTTTCACCCTGATCGAATTGATGATCGTGGTGGTCATCATTGGAATCTTAGCCGCAATGGCTATACCTCGTTTTATGAGAGCCACCACCAAAGCCAAGCAGTCTGAGGCTAAACAGGTTCTGAAACAGATTTATACCATGCAGAGGGCTTACCGACAGCAGTATGACACTTATGGCTGTAATGGTAAGACCATGTGTTCGGCTTGACCTAACAGCTTCGCCGCCATCGGGGTTGACCATATGCCAAGTGCCAGATATACTTATCGCATAACTGCTGATGCTACCACATTCACCGCTACGGCTACCACCGACCTGGATGATGACGCTACCATGGACCTATGGCAAATAGATCAAGATGGCAAGTTGGTCTGTACCTCCGATGACGCATCCAGCTAAGTTTAGCTGGGAAATGAAAAGCCAAAAATGGGGATTTGAGAGAATCCCCATTTTTGTAAGCAAAACTTCTATATGGTTTGTTTTAGTGGATATTAAGCTTGTTATAATGTTATATAATGTTAGTGAAAGTAGCGTAAAAGGCACCTCTTACGCGTAAATCCTTCTCTCGGACTGAAGTTAAGACAGGTCCGAGGTGATAAGAGGGAGAGATCTGAAAAATATGGAACATCTTGGTGAAGAATGCCTCGGAGCAGGAAATCCAAAAGAATTTTGAGAAAAACCTTGACTTTTGTCAAATGATATCGTAGAAATTATTTAGAGGTAAGATTGGAAATATGGTTGGTGTTGTATCAGTTTGAAGTTAGAAGAAAGATGAGGGAGAAAAACAGATGGGTTTGTTGGGTAAGTTACTTCATCGTCAACCACCGAAATCCGCCATGCATCTTGGGCGTAACAAACCTTGCTGGTGCGGCAGTGGCAAGAAATACAAGAAGTGCTGCGGAAGGTGAGCTTACA
>JAGMFA010000075.1 GCA_023127875.1 Candidatus Zixiibacteriota bacterium | reverse complement strand
TTCTACCTCTTAGATAATCTAAAGTAATATTCATAATCACCTCACCTGCTTGAACCTCTCCCCCTCTCTCCCCCTCTCTATTTCATGGAGAGGGGTTCATCCTGAAGGGGACAGAAGGGGGAGAGGTAATTTGCTAATCTACTCCAGTCTGGTGTAGAGTATCCATGCTTCCTTTTTCGATCCCCGATCGAGGTATATTTCGAAGACCTCCTCTTTTTCTGTTAATACCCTGTAGTAGTTTCTATGTTTTCTCTGCCACCATCTTTTTCTCTTGGCACCAGACTCAGAATAACTGAAATCGGGCCAGAAGGCGATCACCTCTTTTATCTTATATTCTTTGCCTTTCCAGATAAATGAGATTGGATTTCTAGTCTCCTCATCTTTAGTCACATCTACTTCATCCGAATAGAACTCAGGCATGATTGCCAACACTTAGATAAATGAAAATTTCTCTTTAATCTTTAGTCTGCTGTCTGCAATCTGTAATCTGCACTCTTTACTCTCTCTTCTTTATCTTAATCCTGATCGGCGTTCCCAGAAAGCCAAAATGTTCTCTGATCCTATTCTCCAGATATCTCAGATATGGCTTTTTCAAAAGCTCCGGATAATTACAGAAAAATACAAATGTAGGAGGCTGGATATCTGTTTGGGTAACGTAATAAATTTTGATGTATTTCCCTTTAACTGAAGCAGGGGGTCTGGCTTTTATGTCTTTTTCTAATTTTTGGTTCAATTCGGCAGTCTCTATTCTTTTTTTTCTCTCATCATAAACCCGCAAGACCAAATCCATGGTTGTCTTAACCCTTTGTCTGGTTTTTGCTGAGATGTAAATTAGTGGCACGAACTTAAGCATTGGTGCTTTCTGTCTCAATGCTTTGGTATAAAGATCTGCGGTTTTATCATCCTTCTCTATAATATCCCATTTATTTATTCCTATTACCATTCCCTTTCGCAGATCATTGACTTCATCTGCGATCTTTACGTCCTGTTTTAAAAGTCCCATCTGAGCTTCGATCAAAATCAATGCCACATCGCATCTTTCGATCGACCTTAAGGTTCTCAAGGTAGTATAATATTCCAAACTCTCCTTAATCTTAGTTTTACGCCGCAAGCCTGCGGTATCGATCAGAGTAAAGGATTGTTCCTCTATTTCTAATTCAGTATCGATTGCATCTCTGGTGGTCCCCGGCGCTTCTGCAACTATCAGCTTCTCCTTCCCCAAAAGAGCATTGACAAAGGATGATTTCCCCACATTCGGTCTTCCGATCACCGCCACCTTGATGCCTTCCTTTTTCTCCTCATAGGCGACCTCTTCCGGCAAACCTGAGACGATCTGATCTAAAAGATCGCCGATGTTTCTGCCATTTAAGGCAGACACACCCGCAGGCTCTCCCAAGCCCAGCTTGTTCAAGGAATATATATCATCCTCACCCTTAGGTCCATCCACCTTATTTGCCACCAGCACCACTCCCTTTTTTGTTTTCCTCAACCGCCTGGCTATCTCCAAGTCGAGTGACTGTGCTCCTACCTTTGCATCAACTAGAAAAACGATCAAATCCGCCTCAGATATGGCTATCTCTGCTTGAGCTTTCACCAACTTCTCCATCTCGGTTCCGCTTGAGGGAACATATCCACCGGTATCAACCAAAAAGAAGCCTTTTCTGTTCCAGGTGGTAAAGGCATAATTTCGGTCCCGGGTGATCCCCGGCTCATCATCCACCACTGCAATGCGCTTTTTCAAAAGCCGGTTAAACAGGGTAGATTTTCCTACATTGGGTCTGCCTATTATGGCAACGATTGGAACAGGCATGGTCTACGGATAAAATGGATTAGCTTGATCTCTCTTCTTTTTTTGGTCTCGGTCCAAGATTGTCTGATTTCTGTCCCTCAAATATTCTCATTAAGCTTTCCACCAGATCATATGATCCGATTGCTACCTTGCGTCCTAATTCTTTTTCTAAATCCTGGGGAGTTAAATCATCCAAAAACAATCCATCCTGGTTTATACAGTTTGGTGGAAGAAGAATAATCTCACTTAGGTTTTTCTTCTTTCCCAGAGTATCCATAATATCCGTACCGGTCAAAAGACCGGTAACAGTTACAGTATGTCCAAAAAAGTTATTTTCCACTGCCACCGGTCTAATCTTAAGATCGGATATTGAATTTAATTTCTGTTTTATTGTTTCTTTGATCAGCCTAAAGGCTGATACTCCAGTTACCAGAGTGAGGTTTAAGTTGTTCTTTAAGCTTCTCGGCAAAAGCCTATGTTTTGACTTCAAGTTATCCAATAACTGACACATCATCCCCACACCGTTCTCAACCTGATAAAATTCATCATAATATCTTCTGCTTGGAATGTCAAGCTCCGCTTTGGTGAAGAACTCATCTGCCGCATAAACGAAACCACTTTCCCACCTCTTTCTGAAAAACTTCTGCCATCCGTCCACCAACTGGATGACCTTTTTGGAATAGTTTTTATCCACTGGTTGTATCTGGGGCAACTTATTTCTAAACTTTGTTAGACCAACCGGCACCAGTGCCAGCGATTTTACATAAGGATAAAAGTCCGATAAATCCTTTATAGATTTTTCCAGATACTTCCCATCATTGATCCCCGGACACAAAACAATCTGGGTATGCATCTCTATTCTCCCTTGTGCCAATCTTCTAATCAGGGGCATAATATCAGGGATTTGGGGATTCGACAAAATCCTTTCCCTCAGTTTTGCATCAGTGGTATGCACCGAAACATATAACGGGCTAAGGCGTTGATATATAATGCGTTTTATGTCCTCATATAAAGTATTAGTTAACGTAATAAAATTGCCGTACAGAAAAGAAAGACGAAAATCTTCATCTTTAAAATACAAGGCTTTTCTTAAACCTTTTGGAAGCTGATGGACGAAACAAAATATGCAGTTGTTGTTGCAACTTTTATATTTTATCGGGTAGAACTCCAATCCTAAATCCTCATCCGGTTGTTTTCTTACTTCAACCATTTTTATTCCTCCCCCCCTTGCTTTAAACTTCATCTTTAAATGATGATCGGTGGAAAAGAATTTATAGTCGATGATATCATTTATAGGATGTTCGTTTATCTCCAGAAGTTCATCTCCTGTTGAAATAACATGTTGAGAGGCGATACTTCCATTTTTTATTGATTTGATCTTCATCCTAACCGAAAGAGGTATTCAGAAGTGAATTTTATCCGTCCGTGGCTCCAAGTCGATGTTGAGCCATAAACATCCTGAGATACTGTATGATGCAGTTCAGGACCGAGACGGTGGCAAGAATTAAGAACCACTGTTGTAGCTGATTTATCCGCGCTATATAGATGACCACGGTGATGACCCAAATCCATGAGTTCAGTTTGCCCCAGTTGTTGGACATAAGAACAGATCGGTTTCTCTTTATCATAAGAAGAGCCGCAATCAAAGTCAAAAGGTCCTTCAAGAACAACAAACCAGCCGCCCAGATAGGAAACCCTCGATGGATAATGATAAAGATTACAAAAATCCCCAGGCCCAACTTGTCTGCCACTGGATCTAAAAGCCTTCCCAGATCAGTGATCTGGTTTAACCTTCTTGCCACATAGCCATCCAGCACGTCAGAAGCCACAGCAAGCACAATTAGAGTGATGGCAACAATAAATCCCAAGTGGGTATTTTGAGCTAAAAAGAAAAAGATGAAGGGGAGAAGCAAAATTCGAAAGATTGCCAAAAGATTGGGAAGCAGGAAGAAATCTCTTTTCTTTATTATCATCTTAGCATCTACCTCACCCCCTATCCCCCTCTCCATGAAATGGAGAGGGGGAACAAAGGGGGAGAGGTTTTCAACATGTCAACTTCATTAAGTCATTAAGAATTTTCTCTTATCAAGAATTTCAGCCACCAAGGCATAGAAAACCCGGATCTTTTAATCAGCAGAGGACATTTCATTGGCTCTGATCATCTCCTTTGCCTGCCTCAAAGTCAGCTGACTCACCTTTTCCCCGGAGATCATTCGCGCAATCTCCTTGACCTTCTCCTCTTTATCTAATCTTTTTATTCTGGTCACGGTTCGACCCTTTACACTTTCTTTGAACGCCTTGAAATGATAATTTGCCTGCGATGCGATTTGCTGTAGATGTGTTATCACGATCACCTGATGTGAAGAAGCTAAATTCTTTAGACTTTTGCCCACTTGGGATGCCACTTCCCCACCAATGCCCACGTCTATCTCGTCAAAAAGCATGGTCTCCACACGATCCGCCTTAGCCAGGATAGATTTCAAAGCTAACATTATACGAGAAATCTCTCCCCCGGATGCAATCTTAACTAAGGGTTTCAGCTCTTCACCCGGGTTGGGAGAAACAAAAAACTCCACCTTATCTATCCCCTTTTCATCTGCAAAAAATCTTTTGCCATTCAGCACCACCAATCCATTTTCATCTTCTTTGCGAGTAATCCTTATTTGGAATTTAGTCTTATCCATTCCCAAAACGGACAAAGCCATCTGAATCCTTCTGGACAACTCAGAGGCTTTGGCTTTCCTCTTCTGAGAAAGCAAACTGCATTCCGTTTGTAGAATCTGAGAAAGTCCCTCAATTTCGTTTTTTAAACTACCGATGGTTTCATCTTTGCTTTCTATCCGATTCAGTTCCCCTTTGATTTGTTCTTTGTATTTCAAAATCTCTTTTACACTTTTATCATATTTTCTCTTCAAAGTATTAAGCAAATTCAACCTCTCCCTTATCATCTCCAGCCTTTCAGGATTGAACTCCAAACCATCTTTGTAATCTTCTAAAAATCTTGCTGCATCCTGAAGTCCGATCACAACAGATTCTAAAGTTGTAGCAGGTTCTTTCAATCTTGTATCTATCCCCGTTCCTCTTTTCAGTTCCTTTGAAAGGGAGCCCAGTCTTTCCACTATCGACGCTTCACTCTCATGAAGTTGATGATAGAGATTGGAGGATAGCTCAAAGAGAGTTTCTACGTTTTCCAACACTTTTCTTTCCTGGACAAGTTTTTCTTCCTCGTCTGAACTTAAGTTAGCTTTTTCGATTTCTTGTATCTGAAATTGGTAAAGTTTTTTTCTTTCCTCATCCATCTTCTTACTAGTTTTCAGATCCTCCAACTCCTTTTGCTTTCTCCTGAGCAAAGAATAGGCTTCACTCACCCGGGTGAGGAGTTTTTCCAGATCTCCGTAATGATCCAAGTATTCGATATGTCTTTCCACGTTCAAAAGCGATTGATGTTGGTGTTGTCCGTGCAAGTCCGCCAACCTGTCGCCAATTGATTTTAAGCTTCCCAAAGTGACCAGCCGATCATTGAGAAAGCATCTGCTCTGACCCTTGCTGGAGATCTCTCTTCGAATTATCAGCAAATCTTCCTGGAGGATCATACCCAACTCACCTAACAGCTCTTTTAAGATTCGATCATCTGGCACTTTGAAAACTGCCTCTATGCTTGCGGCGTCGAATCCGCTTCTGACCGCCTCAGTGCTTGCTCTTTCTCCCAGGATCAGATTTACCGCTCCCACAATGATGGATTTTCCGGCACCGGTGGCACCGGTGATAACATTTAGTCCGGGTTGAAACTCCACCTCCAGATCTTCAACCAGAGCGTAGTTTTTTATTCGAAGACTGCTTAACATTTCAAGAGAGTTTAATCTTGGGCTTTAAAGGTTTGAAAAGAATTATAATAGCAGGAAAGAATGGACACATACGAATTCTTGAACCTTTGAACTTTTAAACCTTTGAACTTTTGAACCTTTGAACTCTTGAACAAATTCTATTCCCCTATCTTCGGTCGGGCTCCCCAGTGAAGCTTCCTTCTTAAAATTTCGTAAAATGATCTATCTCTGAATTTGATCAGGTTAACTGAATGTTTGGCTTTTCGCACCAGAACCGAGCTTCCGGATTTCAGTCCAAACGCTACCTGTCCATCAATGGTTAATACCGCCTCCCGGGAAGAAAGCTCCACTACCACCTTTAGGGTCTCATTCTCAGAGAAGACTATGGGACGTGAAGCCAAGGTGTGCGGGCATATGGGGGACACAATTATGGCATTCATCCGGGGATTGATTATCGGTCCTCCGGCGGCTAAGCTATATGCGGTTGATCCGGTAGGGGTAGAGATAATCAATCCGTCAGCTGAATAGGAACAGATGAACTCATCCTGCAAATAAAGATGCAAAAGAAAAAGCCGGGCTACCTCTCCCTTATCAATGACCACATCATTTAAAGCATACTGATCAAGTTTCTTGACTCCTTCTACCTCGGTCTCCAGAACCATTCTTTTCTCGATGAAGTAATCCCCCTTTTTAAGCTTATTCAAGGTATTTTGCAAATCGTTAGAGTTGATCTCGGTTAAGAAACCCACCCCGCCTAAGTTTATTCCTAAAATAGGGATTTTATGTTCTCCCACTGCCCGTGCCGAAGCCAGCATGGTTCCGTCTCCGCCCAGTGAGATCAATACCTCGCTTACTTCCCATAGCTTCTCTCTGGGTGAAAACTTTTCCTTTTGACCGATCAATGGGGTAAGCTCTTCGCCAATAAAAACCTCTACTTTGTTCTCGCTTGCCCATCCAATGATCTCTTCCACCACCCCTTTGGTCAACTCTTTTTTGATGTTAGCAATAATTCCGAGGCTTTTCATTTCGCTATTAGGGGAAATTATTTCAAGGGCCTGACACTTATCCTGTCAAATTTCACAGAGCTGTAAAAAAACTATATCTACGGCAGGATAAATTCCCGCCTCTATGTGACACAACAGCCTATAATCCATAGGTAGAGCTTCGGCTCCGCAATAAGATTTTTCCGGGATTACTAAAGCTTATAATCACGAACTTGCTTTCCGAGTTTTAGCTTTTTCAAAAGCTACTTTTGGTTTTAAGATCTTTTTGACCATTCGGCTGATCCCATCTTTGTCTAATCCCAAATCGAATAAAAGCTGGTCTCTTGAACCATGTTCTATGAACTTATCTGGAATGCCCATCCTTTTGATCACCACATCATGGATTTCGTGAGCTTCTGCAAATTCCAATACCGCAGAACCGAATCCGCCTGAAAGCGCATTCTCCTCAACCGTGATTAATTTATCGAATCTTTTTAAGATGGAATCAAGCATCAACTCATCCAACGGTTTCACAAAACGGGCATTCACCACCTCCACGTCTGTTCCCTCCTTTTGAAGTTTAGAAGAAGCCTCCAGAGCTGGATAAACCATAGATCCCACCGCCAAGATTGCCACGTCTCTCCCTTTTTTTAACCTCTCCCAGGTTCCCATCTGAATTTGGTCAAATTCTTCGGTGACCACGTCGGGAATTGCACTTCGGGGATATCGGATGGCAACCGGACCCTCTCCCCAGCTAAGGGCAGAATAAAGCATGTTCTTCAGCTCATTGCCATCCTTGGGTGCGGCGACTACCCAATTGGGAATATGCCTGAGATAGCTTAAATCGAAGGCGCCATGATGGGTAGGACCATCTGCACCCACCAGACCGGCCCGATCTATTGCAAAAATCACAGACTGATTCTGCAAAGCTATGTCGTGAATCACCTGATCAAAGGCTCTTTGAAGAAATGTAGAGTATACTGCGAACACTGGCTTAAGGTTTTGAGTGGCAAGTCCAGAGGCGAAAGTGGTAGCATGTTGTTCAGCAATTCCCACATCAAAAAATCTTTGAGGAAAAGCTTTAGCAAACTCCAAAAGTCCGGTTCCCAGGGTCATGGCGGCGGTTATCGCCACAATCCTTTCATCTCTTTCAGCCAGCTTTAGCAAAGTGTTTCCGAATACATCGGTGTAATTCGGTCCTCCCGACTTTCCGTTTGAATTTCCGGTCACCTTATCGAAGGCACCGATACCATGAAACCGGGGAGCATCCTCTTCGGCAAATTTATAGCCTCTACCTTTTTTTGTCAAAATATGTAGCAAGATAGGTCCGTTTAACGTTTTCAACTGTTCCAAGGTTTTGATCAATCCCCCGATATCATGACCATCCACCGGACCGAAATATCGAAATCCTAACTTCTCGAAGATGATCCCCGGAACTAAGAATCCTTTGACACTTTCCTCCACCTTAGCCACCATGGCTCTTATCTTATCCCTTCTTTTGAACTTTCCCACCAGATCCCATACTTCTGCTTTAAGCTTGTTATATTTTTCGTCGGTGAGAAGGTCTGTCAGATATCGGGACAAACCGCCCACATTTTTGGAGATGGACATGGTGTTGTCGTTTAGAATTACTATCAGATTTTTTCCCGATGCTCCTGCATTATTAAGTCCCTCAAATGCCATACCACCGCTTAAGGCACCATCACCCACCACCGCAATTACTGAGAAATCCTCACCCTTTTGATCTCGCGCACAGGCAATTCCTAAAGCGGAAGAGATGGCGGTGGAGGCATGTCCTACAATGAAAATATCATGTTCGCTTTCAGACCAGGTGGGAAAGCCACTTAAACCTTTATACTTTCTTAATGTATCAAATCTCTCCTTGCGTCCGGTCAAAAGCTTATGGGTATAACACTGATGTCCCACGTCCCAGATGATTTTATCCTTGGGCGAATCGAAAGCCCGGTGGAGCGCCAAGGTTAGCTCGACTGCCCCCAGGTTGGAGGCCAGATGTCCACCGTTTCTGGAGACCACAGTTATGATCTTATCCCTGACCTTATCTGCCAATTCATCTAATTTGTCGATGGGAACTTTTTTTAGATCCTGAGGTGAATTTATTTGATTCAGCCAGTTGGTCATATTAACTCCTTAAAAATTGCGAGAGATCATAAAATCTGCCCATGCTAAAAGTAGCTCCTTGTAGTGTGACTCTGGCAAAACATCAAGTTCCGGTCGTGCCTCTCCGATGATCTGCTGTGCCATGCGCTTTGTTTCGGATATTCCGCCTAACTCAAGCAGAAGTCGGGTCACCTCATTGATTTCCTCTCTGGTTGCCTCCTGATTTCCCAGAACACTTTCCAGCTTTGTCTTTTGTTGAGGAGAGGCATTCTTAAAAGCATAATAGATGATGGTTGTGCGCTTTCCCTCCCTGATGTCAGAGCCGACCGGTTTTCCCAACTGGTTTTCGTTGCCGATAATACCCAGGATATCATCCTGGAGTTGGAAGGCTGTGCCACACCTGCTGGTAAAATTGGACAAGGCGACAACCCTTTTGTCGTTGTCCTCTGTAGTATTGAGTCCAATCATGGCGCCCGCTTTGGCGGAATATTCATATAAAGCGCCGGTCTTCCGCCACAGCATGTCCATTATCTGTTCTGGTTTGAAAGATTCAATGGGCTGTTTGGCGAACTGAATATCCAAAGTTTCGCCAGAAACCAGGGTATTTAACACATATGATTCCAGCATTCTAATTAAGGTAAGGGTCACCTCTGGCTTAACACTTCTCTTTAGGGAACAATCACATAAAAGGCTTACTGCCCATCCCTGTTGAACATCGCCGGCAAGTATGGCGATGTCCCGCCCATATTCTTTAGCCTGATTTTCTGTGTAGTCCATCTGCTTTCTTGCGATCCTGGATGATTGTGTGTGAACAGTCCAGCCACCTCTTCTCTTCTCATCGTTGTCAATCAGATCGTCGTGCACTAAAGTCCAGGTATGAAACATTTCCACTGCTGCCGCCGCCGGGATTGCCTCCTCTTCTGTACCTCCCACTGCCCCACAGGCTAAAAGCAACACCGCGGGACGCAGACGCTTACCCGCCCGGTTAACATAACTATATACGGCTTCTTTTAGATTAACGGGGTGAAACCAGCTTTCAAATTCCTCCGACTTCAGATATGATGCCACCCACCTTTCTCTCTTTTCCAACTCGGCAAAAAAATCTATTGCTTGGGTCGCCATCTTTGTACTCCAAGAGCAAAAAGCAAAAAAGAATTTAATTATTTAATGATTTTACATAATTTGAATCACTTTTCTACGCAACCTAAAGGGCGTGTTGAAAAA
>JAGMFA010000074.1 GCA_023127875.1 Candidatus Zixiibacteriota bacterium | reverse complement strand
GATTCGAGAAAATCAGTCTCAAACCATACTCTTTATAGGAAAAATAGTGGATCCTACTTTTGAATAGAATTGAAGGTCGTCTGATGTAAACATGTGTACGCCTTATCTCTCCCTTAGAATAGGCGGGAGAAAAAAGTGAAAAAGAACTTTTATTTCGGATTATTCTTAGGAATATTCTTAACATTACTGGTAATAAGTTGTGCGGCCAAAGGCCCTCTCTCACCTGAGAATCTCAATCCAGAAGAGCAAGAGGAATACAAGCTTTTAAAGAAGACCGGGGCTACTCCAGAGGAGTTAGAGGTATATATTCTATATCATCTAACTCCAGCTTTAGAATCTGAAAGAGACTCTATATGGAAAGAATTCTGGGACAGAAGGTATCAAGCCCTAAACGCCGAGGAAAAAGCCGTCTATCATAGTGTTTTAAGTGACCCCTCGTCTCAGATAAAATATTTATCTCTCAAAGACACAAAAGCAAGAAGAGGTTTTCTTAAAAAAATCCAACACAAAAAAAGAGATGAGTTACTAAAAACAGAGGAAGGAAAAATCTTCTATCATTCTTTTAAGGTTGTGGCCTCCAAAGAGGAGATAAAGACATATCTGTTGCTTCCGGATTCGCTCAGAGAAGAATGGCTAAGAATATGGTGGAAGAAAAAAGATCCGGATCTCACTACCGAGGTGAATAAATTCAAAGAAGAGTTTGACCAGAGAGTTCAACATGCCCTTATTTACTATCATACGATTTTTGGGCAGAAACCCTGGGATGACCGGGGTGATGTCTATGTTTTATACGGGAAACCTGATGTTATAGAACCGGCTGATTATTATTCTGATCGCCATGGTAATTTTGAGCAGATATCCTCATTTGGCAAAAAAGCATTTACGCTGATGGATCAAAAGGCAGAAGATATGAAAAGCAGATCTCAGGTTTGGGTTTATTTCAAACATGGACAATTCCAATTTCAAGATTATCATGCTACAGGCCATTGGGAGCTAGCCCCTCATAAAATATATACATCAGACAAAGACTCTCATGAAGAGAGCGTAAGGGCGTTAACGCAGTTTTTGCCAACCAAAACAGAAAAGGTTGAAACGGCTAAAGCGGAGGTTGAAATTGATTTTGGTAAACCTCTGAATTTTGCCTGGGACTGGTGGAGATTTTGGAATGAAGGGGATACTTATGGGTTAAGAGTTAATTTAGGCATCCCTTTAGAAAAATTAGAACTATATACCGATACTCTCAATCCTGAAATGGTTTGGTTGACTTTTGAAGAAAAAGTGATAATACATGATGCTAAATCTATGAGGACCGTTGTCCGAGACAGTGTGACTATCAGACAAAAACTGGCAAAGAATTTTAATCGAGAAAATTTACTTTTGGTAGATCAGTTTAGTTGGGATTTTCTTCCGCCGGGAAATTACGTTATTAGCGTATCGGTCAAGGATAGTATTTCCCAAAAAATTGGGATTTATGACACCACTATTATTTTAGTGCCTCACGTCTATGCCACAGTCCAGGAAAAAATCAGCCGATTGGTAATGGCTGACTCCATTTGGGTGGCTGATTCAGCCTATGTGACAAAAAACGGATACAAATTTATTAGAAATTCATTAGTGATTATGCCCCATCCACAGAATGTATATCTGGAAGGAGGATCAACGCCCAGTTACTATTGCGAAGTATATGGACTTAAAAATAAAAATGATAGCTCCAGTGCTAAAATCATTTGTAATATTCTTTCTCGGACAGAGAATGATGAATTTGCCCTCTATGTGAGACCTGACACGGTGTATGCCAATTGGCCAGCTAACAGTCAGCCTTTCTTAAAAGGAACGTTAAATCTTCCAGAAGGAGAGTACATCTTCCATATAATCATCTATGACCTTAATGACCCAGAAGCAAAGGAAGAAGAGGTAAGGGAAACAGCGGTTAGATTCAAGGTTTCCTAATTAAAAGCCCTTTTTGAATTAAACTTTCGTGGTGATTATCGTCACGGACGAGGCATCCGTGAGGAACATAAGAAAACCTCACCCTAACCCTCTCCTTAAAGAAGCTGTGTCGCAATCCTCAAAAACAAACAGTTGTCATTCTGAGCGAGCAGACGCTCGCCCGTCTGGGCGAAGCGAAGAATCCAACAGTTTCAATAAGTTAGAAAATCGAGATTCTTCGGCTAACGCCTCAGAATGACATTATGACACAGCCAGAAAAAGGAGAGGAAGCAAAGTCCCTTCCTTCTCAAGGAGGGGATTTAGGGGAGGTTCTATACCGACGGGTAACCAGGATAGCTTATTTCAAGGATCGGGCGTTAGGGTTCGCCTTCCTGTTTCCGGCGGGTGTTCTTTCACCGGTCATTTTTCGTCTGCCGGAGTGAACTATTAGATTCATACCGCAGGATCCACAGGATTTGTATCAAGTGGTCAAACCGTGCAAACCAGATTTTTCCCCCGACCTTTGGCTAAATACAAAGCTTTATCCACCTGTTCGATTAAATCCTTTGTTGTGCTTCCGTTTTCTGGAAAGGAGGCGACTCCTAAGCTTACCGTTATTTTAACTTTGGAGTCTTTAGTATCGCTCACAAAATCAGTCGATTCCACTCTGTGCCTGATCCTTTCTCCGATCATCTGAGCGTCAAGTTTTTTGGTCTGCGGAAGGATCACCGCAAACTCCTCGCCACCGTAACGGCACGCCACATCCACGTCCCGAACCGATTCCTTTACTCTTTGCGCCAAATCCTGCAGGACCCGGTTGCCAAAAAGATGTCCGTAGGTATCGTTGCATCTTTTGAACCAGTCTATGTCGACCATGATGAGAGACAAAGGCAGGTGGTATCTTTTTGCTCTTCTGATCTCAGCTCTCAGTTTATTGCTAAAATAGCGAAAATTATAAAGATCGGTCAATTCGTCCACTATGGTAAGCTCTTTGGTCTTTTGATGCAGAAGCGCATTTTCGACCGCCATGGCGGCTGATCCGGCTAAAATGGAGAATATCTTCTCGTCCTGATCCAGAAATGCCCCCATCCGGGTGGAACGGGCATCCATCACTCCTATCACATTTCCTCGGGAGATCATAGGAACGGCCATAAAGGATTTTGTTCCCTCTAAACTCAGTTTAAAATTAGGATCTTTTGTCACATCCAGAATCCTTTTTGGTTTTCCGGTGCTAACCACTTCACGCAAAATTCCCTTCAGCCGCTCTGCTTTTGGCTCCGGATATTTTATCTTTTTCCCTTCTGTAATCTCCCCCAGAAGGGAAAGGGTATTCTGGTGGGCTAAAATAAAAATAGAAAAGAAGCGGTAACCCAATATCTTTTGCACTATATTCTGTATCTCTTCCACCACCTCATCCAAATTCAATATCTCTCCCAGGGTGCGTGAGGTCTCATAGATGGTCTCGATCTGAGCCTGTGATTTCTCCAGCTCGGAGGTTCTCTGGTTCAAAATGTCAAACATCCTCAGAAGTTTTGATTTAGAGTATTTCATCTCTTTCACCACAACGCCTACCACCACAGATAGAGCCCACAAAGCTACAATCTTTACCAGCACGGAGCTGACAGAAAGTCCCGCGAAATCTTTGGCATTTATAGAAAGATAGAAGACGGAAGAGAGAAACGCCAAGGAAAATCCTGGGATAAGACCGGCGACATAACTTCCAAATGGAACCACCAAAAAGTAGAGGAGAAAAAACCCACTCTCCTCTCCGTTAGTTATTAACCCAGCAAAGGTAATCAAGACTATGTCCAGAATGCTTGTGAGGAAATAAAGTTTTTCCCCTTTTGTCTTGGCTTTTCCGGCAAAGATGAATGCAACCAGGGAGTAAGCCAGAAAAAAAGCCAGAAGCAGCCATATCCTATGGTCATGCTCTGGAGAGGAAAGCATCCAGAAGACGAAGCTCAAAAAGATTATTCCCCGAATAAACCAGAAAATCCATCTGGGCTGAGAAAGAAGCGACCAAAGATTTGTCTCTTTCTTAGAAGTCATAATATTATCCTTAAATCAAATAGATGCAGGAATATTATATTTGTATATATCGACAGAAAACCAGCAATTTGTATCCATCTGAGTTAGAATTCTAATTAGAATCGAAACCTTTTTCACAAAGAAGGATTAAGTCAACCCGTTTCTGAACAGTGTTTTGATATCAAATCAAGAATGGCTTGATTCCATCCCCGGGGACCAATACCCGAAGCTTTATGAACTTTCAGCTTGTTTAGTATTTTCCTCTCGTAGTAGTTACCCTTTTTTCTTACCAGCACAGCAATATCCACCGATTCAAGCAAAGGTAGATCATTCAAGCTATCACCTAACCCAATGGTCAAAAGATCATTTCCCCAGTTGCTTTTGTATATCTGGGTTAAAAGCTCAACCGCTTTTCCCTTATCGTTGCCTCCGGTAAGATGAAAAAGTTTTCCTCCGGTAGTTAAGCTCAATCCCCTTTTGTTGAATTCTTTTTCTGCCAACTTGATCTTCTCTTTTTTTATTTTCTTTAAGAAATAAAACGGCTCATCATAATCTCTTCTTCTGGCTAAATTTGCCTCAGCTTTGCTAAGGTTAAGCAGAGAGGAGATCTCTTCGGCTTTTAGGTCTCCAAAGCCAACTGCTTTGAGGTTCAATTCATCAAAAACCTCTAAGAATTTTCTTCTTATCTGCCGGTAAGGAGTCCCCAATTCCAAAACCAGGTATTTTCCCTTTTTTTTGAGTTCATCCGGTGTCTGTCGATGGTTCGACAAGCTCACCATATTAAAGTATCCTGGGAGAATGAAAATTGCTCCTCCGTTCTCGGATATAAAGGGATCATCTATCTTTAATTTCTTCTGATAAAGCTCAAGTTCTGCTTTTGTCTTGCTGGAACACAAAATCAGAGGGATTTTTCTTTTTCTAATTTCTTCTAAGGCAGGGAGAGCTTCCTCAAATGAATAGTTATCCGCATCCAGTAGAGTGCCATCCAGATCGGTGAAAATCAAAACTCTTTTCCTATGGATCCTGCGGATTTTCTTTCTGGTCATCCCAGACGGGTCTCCGTAAAACCTTACAGATGAGAGAACTCATCCGGCTTGGATCCCTCCTCCTTGGGCGCCTTGAATCTTCTCTCTAGTATATCTTTAGCCATGTCCTTTCCCCCCAGGCCGAATGCGATGGCTGATGCTAAAACCACCCCCCCGAAAGAGATGGCGAAGGTGGCAACCACGATGCCACGAGCGATTCCCAACTGTTCTATGGCCATGGCGGAGAAGAGTATGATGATCAAGATCTGAAAAAGGGTGGCTATCAGTTTGGCGGACTTCACCTGAGCGTTAACCAGTCCGATGAGGATCGCTCGGCTCAAGAATCTGGAAAGAAAATATCCCAAAAGGAAGATGAAGACAGCGATGACGAAACGAGGGATATAGAGGAAGATCGAGGCAATCAGAGTATCCACGGCATAGACATCTAAAGTTCCCAAAGCTACCAGAAAGAAGAGAAAAACAACACACCAGTAGATGATGATTCCGATCATCTCGCTGGGTGAACGGATAATACTGGCTTTGCTCAAAACCGATGTCATGCCCACCCGGTAGCCAAATACATCAAACTTAACCACCCTCAAAACCTCTCTTACTATCAATTTTAAAAGCCAAGCGATGATAAATCCCAAGATGATAATGATAATGAGTTGCAATGCGTCGGGGGCGAAACTGGCAATTTTTTTCCAAGATTGAACAATCGATATTTTCCACGAGGATTCCATCTAGCACCTCCTCTAGGCTATGGTTTAATCTCCTTATCCCAGCTGGCTAACAGGTATATCTTTTGTTTTTCAAACTCCTGACTTAATGCTTCTAATTTTTCTTCCACCTCCCCTGCATCTGATTCCATGGTCTGGTTGACGAAGGAGGCGATCCATCCCAAATAAAGCGGGGTCAGCGATTTTAAAATGTGAGTCCAGGACATCACCTTTCGATGATATGCCAAAGCAAAATCGTATATGATCCTTACCCAGGTGGCATCCGGAAGATGAAATTCGACCACATGATGGGAGGCAACCTCTTCTAATTGAACCATCAAGTCAGGGGAGAGTATCTTCTGCCACACCGGGCTAAGGTTAGACAACCCATGTTTGAAGCTGTCCACCATTCTTTCTAAATTCACCCTGATCGGCTCCATACCTACCTCAAATTTAAAGCCAAATTCCTTAACCGGCTCTGAACTGGAGACCTTGGACCAAACCTGGTAATAGGTCTCCATCAAAAAGAATACTGAGCCAACCACCTGTGCCAGCATGTCGGAAAGATCGGTTCCCGGATCCTTTGCCTGGTGAATTTTTGCCCCTAAGAAGGACTGACACACCTTAAATCCGTCTGCCATGGCAGTGGTGCTCATCCAGATGTCTATGCCGAAGCGGGCTACGTCCGTGTCGTAAACTTTCTTTTGAAGATAATGCTGTGCCAATCTCCCCGAAAATCCAAAGTCACCCCCGATGGGCTGTCTGATCCTCTTTCCATACAGAGCTCTGGTCAGAGGATAGACTATGCTGTTGGTTATGGTGCCGTCATACTTGTGGCGCTTGTAGTAGGGGGCAACGAAATCGTATTCATGAAAAAGAACCGGCTCGATTAAAGCTTCAATCCACTCTGGTGTGATACTTCTTAAATCCGAGTCGACCACCGCACAGGCTTTGGCATTCAAAGCTGAACCTATCTTGAAGATGGTCCTGAAGGCACTTCCCTTTCCAGGTATGCCATGATAAGGGGTGATTATCTTGTGGATGGGATAAAGTGCATGCTCCATCAACAAAACGCCCAGATCACCCAGACTGGTCTGTTTGACCAGCTCCGGCGTTCCGTCGCTTGAGCCTCCGTCCGAGTTAACCAGAAGGGTGCGGTATTTGGGAAAGTATTTTGTCAGCCCGGCAGAGACTGCCCTCACCACATGGGGGATGGTTCTGGCACTGTTGTAACTGGGAATCCCCACCAATACATCCACCTCCCCCAGCTCCTGAATCTGTTTCTTGACTTCCTTGGACAATACATCCTTTGCCATATTTTACCAACTCTTGAAAATGACTTTTAATTCAATCTCCCATAGAAGTTTTGTAGCCTTTCATAGCCCGGCATATTTTTATGAGCACATCACCATTACTTATGTTTTTCACTCAGCTTACCGTGGGAAAGAGGCTCATCTTTTCACTTATCTCTATTTCCAAAACAAACCGACTCCTTTAAATAGAAATGATGCAATTCTACTTTTTCATAGAAAGTTAAAACAAACTTTTTCAAAAAACAAGTCTTTTTCAAATGCTATTTTGCAAAGTGTAGTTACATTGTATCCAGGTTTGCTCTTCGGGGATGTTATCCACAGAGAGCATTGGGGAGTTTTCCAGCTTTAATTACTAAGCCTCCCAACCACCAAACCAACCTTAACAAACCATCTGAAATTTAGGACTTTTTATCAACAATTCGTGCAATAGCACGCCGACTCGTATGAGTGCATACGCATCTTTTTAAGATGCCAAGTATTTTCTATCACATACTTTTGGGACAAAATCTAAAAAAGAAAGATGATTTGGGAAACGGTCCCACAATATCCCGACGTATCTAAGGGGCAACAAGCTTTTTTATGGTTCACCTAAAGGCAAACATTCCAGATTCTCCCCTTCAGACAGTTTTTCAAAAGACGCCACTCAAAGTGGTTGACAAAAGATGGAAAATGATTTAAAATGAAAACAGGATGATGAAGTTATATCTTGTAGATATTGAGGGGACGATCGTAAAGGATAAGTCCTTTGTCCCCATAGAGGGGGCGATAGACTGGATTAATTCTTTCGGTTCTTCCCCGCACCAATTTGTCTTACTCTCCAACAACACAACTCACAAGCCAGAAAATCTTTTGGCTTTGCTGAAAAATCAGGGATTCGACCTTCAACCAGAAAATCTGATGACTTGCATGAGCGTGGCTCTGAACTGGCTCAAAAAGAAAGACATCAAAAGTTGCTTTGTGATCGGCAGTGCCCAATTAAAAGAATATTTGAATGAAGATGGGATTAAAACTCCCTCAGATAATAAGGTGGAAGCTGTGTTAGTGGGACTGGACGCCTCACTTACTTATCAAAAGCTTAAGGTGGCCCTCAACGCACTGGTCAAGAATAATGCATCATTGCTGGCGCTTCATGCCAACCGCTTATATAAAGATGAAAAAGGAGAGCTTTCCCCTTCAGTCGGGGCGGTGGTGAAAGCTTTGGAATACAGCTCTCAGAAGAGATCAAAAGTTTTTGGTAAACCCAATCCAGAGATCTACCGTGAAACCTTAAAAAGATTTGAAGTAAAACCAAAAAATTGCATAATGATAAGTGATGACCCGCTCTCGGATCTGGTGGGAGCAAAGAAGCTGGGTATGAAGACTGTCTTTGTAACCTCAGGTAAGTACAAAGACAAGAAGATACTTAGGAAGTTGAATGAAAGATTTCAGCCTGATTGGATTCATCAAAGCATCAAAGAGATCAGAATTTAGAATATACTTTCTCAGAAAGTCAAGTTATGAAAATCGGAATCATTGGACTTCCATTTGTGGGCAAAACCACGGTTTTTAATGCTTTAACATGTGCACAGGCCAGAGTGGGAGAGTTTTCGTTGGGGGCAAAGGAAGCCAATCGAGGAGTTGTTAAAGTCCCGGATGAGAGGGTATATAAACTGGCTTCCCTGTATAATCCCAAGAAGGTGACCTCAGCAGAGGTTGAATATATCGATGTTGCCGGACTGGTCAAAGAGACCAAAGAGAAGGGTTCAGAGGGAGAGTTCTATCATTCACTGAGGGAGGTGGATGAGTTGGCCCATGTGGTAAGAGTTTTTCAAGATGAGAACGTAATGCATGTCTCCGGTTCGGTGGACCCTAAAAGGGACATCAAAGATTTGGAATTGGATTTGATCTTAATTGATCTAGATATAGTGGAGAAAAGGTTGAAACGTCTGGAGAAGACGGTGACAAGCTCCAAAGCTGAGGAGGAAAAAAGGGAGCTTCAGATTCTTCAACGATTCAAAGAATCTTTAGATCAAGGAATTCCCTTAAGGGAACTTGACCTATCTTTAGACGAAGAGAAATTGATTCGGGGCTATGCTTTTCTTTCACTAAAGCCCATGCTCCTTATACTGAACATAGATGAAAAGCAAAATAGTCAAAGGGAGAAGCTGGAGTCTCAATATTCAGAAATGGCTCAACATAAAAATACCGCTGTGTGTTCTATCTGCGGGAAATTAGAGATGGAGCTTTCCCAACTGGAGGAGAAAGATAGAAAACTCTTCATGCAGGATTTGGGTGTAGGTGAGCTGGCAATCCAGCGGGTGATAGATATCTCTTATAAGCTTCTGGATTTGATCTCGTTTTTCACCGCCAATGAAAATGAGGTCAAAGCCTGGCCTGTTCCTTCAGGAACCAGAGCCATAAAAGCGGCTGGAGTTGTGCATACTGATATGGAGAGAGGATTCATCAAGGCAGAGGTGATAACTTTTGATAAGCTGTGGGAGCTGAGCTCCATTCATAAGGCTAAGGAAAAAGGGGAATTGAGACTTGAAGGTAAGGAGTACGTGGTGCAGGATGGGGACGTGATCTTTTTCAGATTCAATGTATGAGCAAATTGAAAATCCCGCCCAAGGCGTAGGCAGAAAAGTTAATATGCCCAAACTGTTTTATTCTCATGGAAATCCGTCTGGTGGCTTCATATTTTCCTTTTGGGATTTGCTCGCGCCAATTTAAGAAAATTATATTGAAGCCATAAAATACCAGCAACTGTATCAGGACCACGACGGCGTGTTCGAAGGCCGAAGTCGAATTTCGCCAATGTTTGAAAAGCCAAAAAAGGAAACCAAGGCACGGTGATTTCCAAAAACGCAGAAACAAACAAAGCCATCACCGGAGGTTCTTTTAGCGCAAGAATGGAGAGACCGATCCTTTTTTTCTGCGCTTTTTTGATCCTTATTCATCTGGTCGCCTCTTTCTTTCCCCATCTAAGACTATGGGGGATAAATCTACTCCATTATT
>JAGMFA010000073.1 GCA_023127875.1 Candidatus Zixiibacteriota bacterium | reverse complement strand
AATCACAGACATTTGGGACAACGTCTAAAATTAAGTACGCCCTGATAGATGGCTTGGGCACATTTTTTCTGAAACTTATCAGTTTTTAAAAGTTTCTCCTGTTCCGGAATCATCATAAAAGCACATTCCACCAACACTGCCGGAAGCTGACTCGGTCTGGTGAGCACCAGATTTCCGTAATAGATGCCATAATCCGGCAGTTTAAGCTTCTTCAAAAGCTCGGATTGAATTTCTCTTGCCAAAGCCAGCGATTGAGAATGATAATAGTAGGTGGCGGTGCCGTTGTTGTAAAAGGGATTCACCCCATCGGGAAGGGCATTGTTGTGGATGCTGATCAAAATATCACAGCCCGCTTGGATGGCTATCTTGGGACGATCATAAAGAGCTACGCTATCCATGCCCGATCTGGTCATCACCACCTCTGCCCCATTTTTCTCCAACATCTTTTTTAGCTTCTTGGCAATTTTAAGGTTGACCACCTTCTCTTCCAGCCCAGTGGGACCGATTGCTCCCGGATCAGGGGAATGCCCCGGGTCCAAACAGATCCTCAAGCCTCGAAGCTTTCTTTTTAGCCTGGGCTGATGTTTTATCTCCAAGATTAAATTATTCTGATCATAGAAGACATCATAACCCCATTGTTGCTTCTGGTTCAAAAAGATCTTAAGCTGATAAACATCCTCCTTAGGTTGGTTCCATCGGATTTCCTTGATCAATCTATCCTGAGAATCATATTTTATCCAGTCGGTATTTGAGGTCAGCCCATAGACCGTCAAAAATAGGGCGGATGGTTCTGTTTGTTGTTCTATCTTAAAGGGTAAGTTTTCCTGAAGAAAAAGCACCACCTGCGTTTTTCTTTCAAACTTTTTCGTTTGGATGGTGGTAAGAATGCTTCTGGGAAGGGGAGTTCCTAAAGGTAGATATTTTATGCTGTCCTGATGAACCCAGGCGTTTTCACCATAAGCCAATCTCAACCGCACCCACTGGCCCTTTTTTCCGGTGGCAATTGCCCTTATACCCGGTGGTTGGTAAAGAAGAGTGTATCCTAACTTGGGACCGGATCGGGCAACCACGGATGAGCCAACAAACTCCACCACCTGCGGAATCTGCTCATCTTTTATTGTGATTTTGCCTGGTGATGATTCTGCAATGTAAACGCTATCTTCGCCGACTTTCCTGATTAGTTTGAATAAAATCTTTGCTTTTTCGACTTTGTCTGAATTTTTAATCACATAACTGCCGGTGTATATCCCATTAAGCAGAGGCAACCCGGATCCTTCATGCTTCTCCCCTGGATATTTTACTTGATAAGGTGGGAACCTAAGAGAGGATTCGGTCATAGGCACATCCTTCACTAAATCTTCAATGGAAAAATTTGCCAGACAACCGGGTGTTCCTCTGAAACTGACCTCTATAATGTCTCCTATGGTGAGGACCAAATCCCGCTTTGGTCGGACGCTGTTTTTAACAATGCAAAAACTGTCCTTCGGGACGGGAAAGATGGCTGGTGGAACTTTCACCAAAACTTTTTTGATCGACACTCCAGCGTTGTTTTTAGCCAAAAGTTCAAATACAAAATCACCAGGTTTAAGAGGCAAGAAAGCTAAAAATGCTCCGTTGGGATGGACTTTGACCCTATGTCCATTTATGGTAAGCTCAGATTCCGGAGTAACCGATCCGAAAATAAAAGTCGAATCGGAGGCACCAATCCGTGCACCTTCTTTGGGATAAATTACCGAGATTTGAGGGAGCGAGTCTTCTTTTGCTTGGATTTCGATGCCGGCATAAAGGATCAAAAAAGGTAAGAAACAAAACAAAAATTTGAGCTTAGCCCTTTTCACATTCTCCTCTTATTGCAAGAGTTTTGCATTTTGTGTATTATTACCTTGGGGATATAGTTGTCTCTTTTGCGATATGTGGATAAGCCTAAACTCTTCAAAAATTGTTTATTTCGCGTAGCCAAGCCTTCATGGCTTGGCTGGCACCTGTACAGGTGCCTACGCGTGATAAAAAAGCGCGAAAAATGTTTAGAACGTGTGCAAACTTTTCAGCCTGTCGAAAAATGTCATTCTGAGGCGTTAGCCGAAGAATCTCAAACTCGTATGAGTGCATACGCATTTGTAACATGTTGAATTTATTAGATTCTTCCCCCGCCAAAGGCGGGGTCAGAATGACATAAAGGATGTCTTTACGGTTTTATGATACGCTCTTTTCTTATAATTATTCTGGGATAATTAGAATCCTACTGATCTTTTGGCACAACACCTAATCCAGGTAAATCGGAAAGATAAAGTTTTCCCTTATCCACTCTCAATCCCTCATACGGATCGTTGCTCACCAGCAAATTTCCATCCAGGTCCAGAAAGTCAACCAGTGAACCAAGGTGCGCTGCCGCCGCAATTCCCACTGAACTTTCGATCATACAGCCCAGCATCACCTTCAAGCCGTGCGCCCTTGCCACGTGAATCATCCTTAAAGCTTCCCGGATTCCTCCGCATTTGGCTAACTTTATATTTATCCCATCACAAAGTCCCACAAAATCGGGTATGTCCCTGGAGGTCATCAATTGCTCGTCAATTATAATCGGAATTTCCGACCTCTCTTTTATTTTTTTCAGTCCAGTTTTGTCCTTTGGATCTATAGGCTGTTCCACAAATTCGATATCATATTCCTTTAACTGACGGATTTTGTCTAATGCTTCTTCTGTGTTCCATCCAGCGTTGGCATCCACTCTGATTTTGGCGTCAGTGACCTCCCTCACCGCCTTCACCATCTCAATATCATTTTCCACCCCAACTTTAACCTTATAAACTAAAAAATCTTTTGCCTGTTTGGTTTTTTCCTTCATCTTCTCCGGCGTGTCGATCCCGATGGTATATGAGGTGATCAGAGGAGTCTTGCCATCCAATCCCAGAAACTGGTAAAGGGGAAGATTAAGTCTTTTTGCCACCAGATCATGGAGCGCCATATCAATTGCCGCTTTGGCAGAGAAGTCTCCAGCAACTTTCTTATCCAGGTTCGAAAGTATGACCTCTATCTGGAAGGGATCGTCACCAAGCTGGTCTTTGACCTCTTTTAGACATTGAATAACCGTATCTGCGTTTTCCCCGTAATATTGGGAAGGTGCGGCTTCGCCTATACCCTCGTCAATGTGGACAACAACATTCTTCTTAAGTTTGGTTACCGAACGAGAGATTCGAAAAGGGTGCTTAAGCTCGAGATCGATTGTGTCATAAGTTAGTCTCATAGATCTTCCTGACCTCACCCCCTTTAATCCCCCTCTCCATTTCATGGAGAGGGGGAAACAGGGGGAGAGGTTTTAGTGAATTTATTTTCACTTCGGGGTTAATTTTACCCTGCAGAGAGAAGTTCGTCAAGTAAAAAATTTCCCACTTTATACAAAGTGAGAAATTTAATTCTCGTAGCCTATCTCAGTTCTGGGTGTGATATTCTCCTCACCTGCTATTTTTTCTTTTCTTCCAGCGCAGCACGGAACTTGTCGCTAACTATTTTTATCAAGTCATACAAGTAGTAGACTGGATATCCAATACCTATCTCTCTTCCTATGTTGGTTGCAGAAACGAAACCAATCAAATACGTTCTATTCGTGTCAATGTGAGCAAAAATAGGAGATCCGCTATCCCCAGGTCTAATGCTCATATCCAATAAAATATAATTAGCTGTTCTACGCTTGCTGTCAATTTGCAAAGTAAATTCGTTCGTAGTATACAGTCCAATTTTTCCAAATCTGGAAAAATGATAATGTGTACTGTCTTTGATTAACGAAGAGGATAGAGAAAAGCCTATCAATTCAACATCTGTTCCTTCATTGATATCTAATTTACTCATTTCCTCTTTACTTAAAATTTTATATGAAGGTAGCCCAATGAGAAACCCATCTGGTGGCTTGGTTATATTAAAAGATAGAATTGGAATCATTACTAAATCAATGTCTGAGTTAGAATGTTCGGCTAAATACCTGCGACCATTTACCTTCAAGCGTAATACAAACTGAGTGGTATCAGAAACCGTTTGTCCGGTTGATAACACTTTGTTTTGTCTAATGAAAACTGAATCAACAAAATTGCCCGCACTATCCTGGACAATATGTTTGCAAGTAACAAGAACAAAACCAAGGAGACTATCGCTTATTACAAATCCTGTCCCTCCTCCAGGGCCAAGATGTGTAATTTCATAGATAAATGTCTTCTGAGATTCGGTAATGCACCCACCAAAGGAAGTAGATGTAATAATTAAGAGAATAGGAAAAAACCTTAAAAATCTCATATTTAATAGCCATGTAGGTCAACCATGGCGAAGCCTGCTTGACACTTCTTTGTCAAGCACCCTACGGGATGCTTGACCTACTTTTCTTTGTTCTCTGTTTATAAACCACAGGCAGTCTCTTCCCCATGCGGGTCATGATCTCGTAGGCAAAAGTGTTGGTCCACCTGCCCAGATCGTGGGCGGTGATTTCGTCTTTTCCCTGTTTTCCCATCACCACCACCTCGTCTCCTACCTTCACATTGGGGATATGGCTTACATCCACCATGAAAGCATCCATGCACACCCGCCCCACCACCTTTGCTCTCTTCCCTCTGATTAAGACCTCGCCCTTGTTGGAAAGCAGTCGGCTGTATCCATCCGCATATCCTAAGGGGATGGTGGCGATTTTGGTTTTCTTTTTGGCGACGTAGGTTTTGCCGTAGCTGACGGGAGTTCCTTTTTCAACCTCTTTTATAAATAGCACCCTGCTTTTCAAACTCATGGCTGGCTTCACCCGGATGGATTCAGAGGTTTCAGATGAAGGGTAAAGCCCATAAAGCAAATGTCCTACCCTTACTTGATTAAAATAGCTGGCAGGTATATCCAGCACCGCTCCGGAATTGGCTATCGAGGTGATGGGTATGTGATTTGAATGAGCTTTGAGGTCATCCAGAGCATTTTTGAAAACTCCCAACTGTTCGTAGGCGAAATCCTTTTTCCTCGCATCCGCGGTGGAGAATTGGGACAAAACGCCTTTCAGACGAATGTTGGGAAGCGTTTTTATTTTCTTTGCTAACGCTCTTGTATCCTCAGGCAGCACCCCATAACGACCCAGCCCGGTATCTATCTCAATGTAGACATTGCAGGATTTGTTTTGTTTTAAAGCTTCCTGCGAGAGATTTTTCACCAGTTTCAGATCGGTGACCACCTGTTCTAAATCGTATTCCACGATTTTTTCTGCCCGCTGGTGCGGCTCAGGATACAGATTAGCAATGGGAGCTTTTATTCTCTTGTCTCTGAGCTGGACCCCCTCCTCCAAAATAGCCACCCCTAAAGAGTCGGCTCCATTTTCCAAAGCCACGCAAGCCACCGGATAAGCTCCATGACCGTATCCGTCTGCTTTCACTATAACCATCAACTCCACACCCTGACCCAGTTTCTTTTTAATATTTCGCACGTTGAAGGCGACAGCATCCAGATCGATCTCTAAATATGCGGGTCTGAGAAAGTTGTTATCGCTTGTTACCATCAAGTTCTCCACAGTCGGAAGTCAATAGATTATGGACATTGACTATATATCCAAATTTAACCGGGTTGTCAAGTGAAATCAGGTAGTGGAGTTTCCCCATTTTTTCGGCCCCACTTCGTCCCGCCTTAGGCGGGACGGCTACCCACTCCTTTCTCCAAAAAATCTTGAGAGATGTCCTATCAATGTTCCAGCCTGACAGCCGATAGATATAATGATATATTACAAACGCCAACCTATGAAATATGAAAACAGGCTAAACTTTTGTCCATAAGTTTCATAGATATGAAAAAAATCGATTCGAAAAAGAAAGGCTCCGGAGTTAACAGAGAAGTTTCCTGGAAACTCTTTGAGCGAGTTTTCCTCCCCTGGACGGGTATTCTGATCCTATCCCATCTGCTCACCATCTATATAGCTCCCGCCTACATGTGGGGTGTTCATTTTTACCACTTCTTCCCCGCCTGGATAGGATGGATGTTGACTTTGGTAACTTTAGCTGTTTTGATCCCTGCCGTGGGAGAGATCCTCTATGAAAAACTGGAAGCTCTGGCAAAAAAGATTAAAAAACCATTTGCTTCATTAGGACAGAACAAAACCTTTCTTATCCTAAGCCTTTTCTCCCTTCCCATCTTCTGGATTTTCCGAACCAGGCTTCATCTTTTGGGAGATGGATATTTTCGCATTAGAGACTTGCCCCAAGGGCGGCTTCATCTACAGGAATGGTTGGACGGATTTATTCATCTGGTGGTACATCGGGTGATAATTAAGCTCATCCCCAGTTGGACTCCAGAGCTCACCTATTCGATCATAAGCATCCTGTGTGGAGGCGTTTTCGTTTTTCTTTCGTTGAAGTTATCCTCTCTTCTGGGGAAAACTGGCTTTGGGAAAGTTTTGATCTTTTTCTTTTTAGTCTCTTTGGGTTCGATAGAGCTTTTCTTCGGTTATGTGGAAAGCTACTCCATCCTTCAGGTGGTGCTTTTAGCTTACATTCTGTTTGCCGCCCTGTATCTTTCTGGAAAGATTAACATACTTCCCGCCCTTTTAGCCTTTGTGATAAGCATCGGTTTGCATATCGCCTCTCTGGTTTTTCTCCCCTCATTTATTTACCTTCTATGGGAACGCCGAAGTAGGATTAGAGCGGATAAAGTCTCCTCACCCAGCCTCAAAGACGTAACCGCACCGCCTGCATCTGCAAAGAAGCGAAAGGTTCGTTTAAGAAAAGAAATTTCATGGACCAAGACCATATCAAATGCTTTCATCCTGGCGGCTTTGGTTCTTGCTTCATTTTTAGTCGTTTCCTGGATTTTGGTAGTTGCCATCGGTTTGCAAAATACCGGCAAGGGTATTTTCATCCTCCCCTTAAAAACTCCAGCAAGTTATCCTTTCGGCATGTTCTCCCTGGCTCATATCTCCGAGTTTTTAAACCAGCTCCTTCTGCTTTCTCCTTTAGGCATCTCTCTTTTAATTTTTTTCCTTTTCTTTAAGATCAGATTCAGGTTCTATGGTCATTTGACCCAACCGAGATCCCGCAGAGGATTTGAAGATAGATTGACCAATTTCTTAATCCTTGCCATCTCCTTTGCCTTAATCTATCTTTTTGTCTTCAACTTCACCTTGGGTAGCGCTGATTGGGATTTAAGATCGGCTCCTGCCTCTTTCTTTGGGTTGCTGGGGGTGCTTCTTTTTCTGAGATGGGGTGAAAAACCGTCCGCAGTCCACAGTCCTTCGACTCCGCTCAGGACAAGTCCGCAGTCCGCCGATCCCCACCCTAAAATGTCTGCAGGAAAGAGATTCAAAGCCTGGGGATTGGTCTTCATCTGGTTCAGTCTTTTCCACACCGTTCCCTGGGTATTGATCAATGCACATCACTCAAGATCAGTTGATCGTTACCTGTTGATTCAGGAGAACGACCCTCATCCGGTGGACGAGACCAACTATAATCTGACCAAGATCGCTCGCATCCTGAAATTTGCAGGGTTAACGGAGGAGGTGTCAAAGGTGTATCAGAGAGGTATTGAGAGAAACCCCTATGAGGGACGTAATTATTTTAACTTAGCCAGGTATTATCACAAAAAGCAAAAATTCGATCAGGCTATTTTAGTCTTAGATACCCTTTTCAAAATAGATCCTTTGTATCCTAAAGCCAATTGGATGATGGGCAATATCTACGTAAAGAGGGAGGAGTATGCCAAAGCCCTCCCCTATCTGAAGCAGGCTTCCCCATTTTTGGGGGACAATCCGGACTTCCTTTATGAACTGGCAGCCTCATACTATTCAACCAATCAGCCGGATATGGCTGCATCCTCTGCCTTACGAATCATTGAGTTAACACCTGAGTATCTGGAAGCTTACGATCTTTTGGGACTGGCATACGTCAGACTGGGCGATTTTGAAAATGCCGAGCAGGCGTGGGAACATATTCTCAGGGTCAATCCCGCCGATTCTCTCGCTATCCAAAACCTAAAGGACTTGGAGAAGCACCTAAAAAAGTGAACGCCAAAGCTATATAATTTTTCCAGATGCAGGGATGGAGCTAAAGCTCCACCTCTACATCTTTCATTGTAACCATTCTTAGGTTGGATATGTTTTGTTGAAGACAAGGCTATTCGAAATTTTCCTTATTAAACGTCTTTCATCTTTTTGGGTTTCACTTATCTTTTTTGCGTTTGCTCCTCTTTTAACCGGAGGATCAAATAGCCATCTGTTTCTCCAAACAGAAAATAGTTTTCTTCAACAAATGTGAGAAGTTTCGGCAAATAAGCGAACATGCCACGCACACTATGTGGTTCATGTATCTGGTTCTTTTTGTCAAAGATCATCCATTCGGGCTTTGTATCTTGCAGGGATTGGACCAGGCGCTTATCATCCCCAAGTTGGTTGAAGAGCGAATGACCTGGATGAAACCATGAAAAGACCTGGGGCGAAACTTTATCCAGTGCCATGTAAAGGAGATATGCATTGGGGAAGATAAAGACTTTCTCCTCTGGTTTAATTAAAGTTTTGGCTCTTTCCACGATGAGATCAAGCTCCGGGCCGAACTGTCGATCCATCTTAAAAGGACGAAATTTGAGTGTCTTCAGATCATAACTGAAGTCGTAGCCTTGCCTGGCAAAACAATAGCTTCCTACACGGCGTGACGTACCCATTTCCAAACCCTGGATAAAAAGAAATAGAAAAAGAGCAAAAAGGATAAGATAGGAAATGGTTGTCTTCAAAGATAACGTCTTCTCCTTCTGTCTTGACATAGCCTTTTTAGCTTGGGAAGGGGCGGTGCCTAAGTATCGATAAAGATACAAGCACAAAACAATCCCGATATAAGGGAAGAACATCCACTTTGAGGCATCTCCGGTGAAAGCCGCCAGTTCGCTTAAGACGAGTAAGGCGACTAAATCTATGAAGTTATGGATCTTTCTTTTGTGCCGCAAAATAAAACCATGACAGGTGATGATCGCCAATGAGATCACCAACATAATTTGTGGCCATCTAAAAATGAAGTTAACCCATCGAGAGAAATCAAAAAGTCTTCCCACCCTTCCTAACAAAGCCGGTCTAACGAAGAAGCTATCCACAAATCTTTCCCAAGCACCTTGCGTCCAGATGAATGTGGCGTAACAAGCAAAAACAGACAAGAAACCCAAAAGATATAAAAGAATCTGTTTCCAACCGCGGAAGCCAACCCGGACAAAAAGCAGTAAAGCGAAGATTACTAGGGCAAATCCCCCGATGTTTTGTTTGCTAAAAAAGGCGAATGCCAAAAGGACGCCAATAAGAAAAGAATATACCCCTTTACTTTTTGGGTTGCGGTAAAGTGAAAGTTCGTATATCACGAAAGCCAACAGAACGAAGAAGAACGCCAGCGTATCAAACCAGGGGAAGGAAAATGGGAGATAGAACCAAACCGAAGTAAGTAGCCCGGCTACAGATGCATAAATGAAGGAGGATTGCGTTCGCACCACATAAAACCCGACCCCCGAGGCTAAGGCATTGAAGAGTGATGTATGTAATAATACTGCGTAAAGGTTGGCTCCAAAAATTAGGTAGAATAATGCTTGCACGTAGAATATGGCTGGACCACTGGGCATGATGTAATTTATGTGCGGTAGCTCACCATTTATAATTCTCCAACCACCATCAACAATTAATGAAAAATCGAAAATAATAAAACCTTTTCGTCCCCATATGAAAGGCAATAAAAAGCCGATCAGACAAATGGCCAAAAGAGCCAAAAGATCCCGTGGCTTAAAAAGTTTCAAACGCATGGTTCAGCTTACAAAAGACAGGCAAGCATACGCTCCGGCTGGGGCGTCTACACACTTATCATTAATCACTTTTTCCAAATGCTACCTTCAGTTGCGACTCACATCCGGCCCGGGTGGAAATATCAACTGACGGTTCCAGCATATACTATATCAAACGGCATAATTTATGACAATCACTGAAAAGGTGCGAGGTAATTCTCTTGGTTCGGGCGGGGGTTCAACCCCCGCCCGATCAGCAAAGAGTTCATGTTTTACCTTGAGGGTGGTATATAACATTTCACTGAAGTTGTCAAATATTATGCCATTAGGTATA
>JAGMFA010000072.1 GCA_023127875.1 Candidatus Zixiibacteriota bacterium | reverse complement strand
TACGATTAACGCAACACTATTGGTTGGTCGAGGGTGTCCTCACCCTCGACCTTTGACTATGTGGCAGGGTAGGGGCTTGTCCTGAGGGCACAGTCCAAAGGGCTTGTCCTGAGGGCACAGTCCGAAGGACTTGTCCTGAGAGCGCAGTCCGAAGGGCTTGTCCTGAGGGCACAGTCCGAAGGATACCCTGCCATAACAGTGAAGCTATACGGGTTCGATTTATCGAACCCGGCGGCTTACAGCCCCGCCAAAGGCGGGGGGCGCATGAATGCGACTCCTACAAAAGAATGTAGAAGTCATAGGGGCGAGAATTTATCCCACCCCCATTTCTTTTTCATCACGGACGAGAGCCTAGTGTTGGTAACGGACGCCTCGTCCGTTCACGGTGAATCCGTTCAGGATGAATCCGCTACCTTTTTGCTAAACGTCACGGACATCAAAGATCCGTCTGGAAGGTGTCCGTGACGAACAAGAGACCAAGATAAATCAGCTCGTAGGTCAAGCATGGCGGAGCCTGCTTGACAGACTCTCTAACCTAACGGGCACAGGAAGCGGGAAAATTTCGCTTGACCTGTTAGCGAGCATTGCTATATTGTGCTCGTAGTTCAAATTGACGTTCACTGAGGGGTCATGATGAATGACAATGTGGCTGAAGCTGAGGGCGACAGTTCGTAGGTCAGGTGCCCTGCGCACCTGACACCAAGATAATTCAGGAGCACAGGACTCCTGACCTACTAACTAACTATTGACGCATCGGCATTAGGAGATGTACATGTGTTTCCTTCGCTAGCTTCGGGAATTCTATTCCCGAAGCATCCAGAAAATTAAAGCTTTATCATAAATTGCACATATATTCTTAAAAGAGATAAGAAGTTCTCGTCCTTATCGTCAACTACCGTCTTACTCGGTGGGTCTAGGATTTCTATCTCAAAGAGGTTTCGATCTTGATCAAAATTTATCCATAGCTGTCCTCTATTGAGTTCTGTTCCAAACCCCAAATATTTTCTTTCTACAAATCTATTTGTAGATGCAAGAAAAAGATTAGCAATATCCAAGGCGTCCTTAACTTCTTCTGTTGCTGGACATTTATATTCATGCTCTAGTTCGTTTCTCTTTCTATTTATCTTTGTTAGAATTTCGGGCGCAACAAGACCAGAAGTTCGCATAAATTCAATTTTTCTAGGGAACTTCCAATTTTCCTTTTTGGCTTTCTTAAATTGACCTAAGATGTAAACCAATAAATCCAACTGACAATCAATTGTCCTTTTTATGTTAGACAGTGCATTGATGTATCCCGCCTCTCCTCCTTCTTCGATAGCCTTTTCGGCATACTCTAAAAACTGTTTTGGTGTAATTTCAAAGAGAATATCTTCTCTCCACTCCCAAGATGGAAAGAAATAGCATGTTCTATTCTTTATAAATTCTACAATTTCTTTCGGACTTTGAAATGGTTCTAAATTTTGATCCAGTAACTTAGAGCCTTCTTCTTTCCATTGTCTTTCAGAGATCCGAAGCATTGATCCTAAATGAAAAGAAAACGCTTCATCAGCAGAACGAAACTTATTTCTATCATAAAGATTCATTGGAAACTCTCCGCCAACAACCCAGAAATTTCCTTCGGTCGTATCAACTGCAAGCACAATAGCTTCTTTATCAAGCGCTCTAAAGGTCTGAATATATTCCACTGTTTTAACGTTGGTTGAAGCTTCTGTTTGGACATATTCTTTCGCCAGTTCTTTCAATTTATCGATCTTATTCATGTTATATGCCTGTTCCTTGCCCCAGGTAGGTGTTGTTCCCCCGCCGTTCCTTCCCCGTTGGTAAAGCACACAAACGGAAAGCAAGGATCCCACTTGGGTCCATCTCTGGCAACCTTTTCCAGCTTGTAAGGATATCGTGGCCTTGCTTCATTTGAAAATTTAGTTTCCCATACCTCCTTTTCCTTGAACCAGAGATGTTGCTTATAATTCTATTTTAAATGATTCCTTTGAAAAAGTCAAGAATTTTTAGCCTATCCGACTGCGATATATCTGACACCGTACTGCTTCTTTCCATTCGGCAGAGATCAAAATCACCATAACTTTAATGGTGAAAAGAATAGCTCCACTGTTTAAGGGAGATGAATATATGATGCATGCACAGGAACTTCTCTTGTGGTAGGTGAATAATCCTTTTTAAAGCGACGCATGATGGCTGAAAAAAATAAAAAACAAACACCAGTAAGTCCAGCAAGTCCAGTAAATCCAGCCCGTAGTTTCACAGGTCGGGTTGCGATCCCGCCTTTGGCGGCAGAGCTAACCGACAATCAGCTAACGCACAGAATTCGTGCCCCCAGGATGGCTGAAAAAAATTTAAAACAATCACCAGTAAGGTCAGTAAGGTCAGAAATACCGGCTTCGTAGATCAAGCATCTCCGTTCACGGCGAATCCGTTCAATCTGTTGAATCCTTCAGGCAGAGCCTTCAGGACAAGTCCGTTGACAGCATTAGGCCCCACAACATTTTTTATATTTCTTGCCACTGCCGCAGGGGCAGGGGTCGTTTCGTCCGATTTTTTTTCCCACCCTCACCGGCTTGGGCTTGCCCGGAGCCACCTGTTCTGCCGGTTGAGTCTCGGCATATCCCATCCCCACTGTAGACTGGTGGACCGCACTCATCTGTCTTTCTGGCTCCCTTCTCCTGGGTCTTTCTTTCTCTTCCACCTGAAGTTTGAAGATAAGCTCTAAAGTCTCCTGGTCAATTCTCTCAAGCATTTCGGTGAACAGAGCAAATGCCTCCTTTTTGTATTCAATCAAAGGGTCTCTCTGCCCGTAAGCCCTGAGACCGATGCCGGTTTTAACTTGATCTATGTCATAAAGATGTTCCTTCCATTTCTCATCTATGGTGCGGAGCATGGCATATCTTTCCAACTGCCGCATCAGCTCCTCACCCAGCATCTTCTCCTTATGGTCATAGATCTGAAGAGCCATCTTATAAAGATTATCTTTCAAATCCTGTTGTTTCAGTTCGTTGAGATCCTTCTGGTCGAACTTGACGTCCACCAGAAAGGTTCTCAAAAGGTCCTGTTTTAAACCGGTTAAGTCCCATGCCTCGGGATAGGTGCTGGCATCGGTGTGTGCTTCCACCTTGGATTCCACCACGGTCTTGATCATATCTAAAATTTCGTCTCTTAGCTCCGCACCCTCTAAGACCGCCAGCCTGCGATCATAGATAACCTCCCTTTGCTGGTTCATCACGTCATCATATTCTAAAAGGTGTTTTCTGATGGAAAAGTTTTGCGCCTCCACCCTCTTTTGTGCTCTCTCTATGGCCTTGGTGACCATGGAATGTCTGATCACCTCTCCATCCTGCACGCCTAACCTATCCATTATAGAAGCGATCCTATCCGAACCGAAAAGCCGCATCAGATCATCCTCCAAGGAGAGAAAAAACTTGGAGGAACCGGGATCGCCTTGCCTTCCACTTCTTCCTCTGAGCTGTCTGTCGATTCTTCGAGCTTCATGCCTTTCTGTTCCTATAATGCGAAGCCCACATGGGACATCCTCATTACAATCTAACTCCTCCAGATAGGGACAGCCATCTTCCCGGTTTGGGGTCACCAGCCTACAATGAGGATTTCTGACCACCCCCGGACCCAATTTGATGTCCGTTCCCCGTCCGGCCATGTTGGTGGCAATGGTAACCGTTCCCGCCTGACCTGCCCGGGACACGATCTCTGCCTCCTGCTGATGATATTTGGCATTCAGAACCGAGTGTTTTATTCCTTTTCTTTTCAGCATGCGGGAGAGGGTCTCCGACGCCTCTACAGAAACGGTCCCCACCAACACCGGCCTGCCAGCTTCATGACGACGGACGATCTCATCGATTATGGCATTATACTTTTCCCTTCTGGTTCGGTAGACCATGTCATCGTAATCGATTCTTCTCACCGGTTCATTGGTGGGGATGGCCACCACATCTACCTTGTATATCTCCCATAATTCTGATGCCTCCGTCACCGCGGTTCCGGTCATTCCAGCCAGCTTGTGGTAAAGCCTGAAAAAGTTCTGCAGGGTGATGGTAGCGAAAGTTTGCGTCTCCCCCTCTACTTTAACCCCCTCCTTGGCTTCTATGGCTTGATGCAGTCCATCGCTGTATCGTCTTCCCGGCATAAGCCTGCCGGTGAACTCGTCCACAATCATCACCTTCCCATCCTGCACCACATACTCCACGTCCTTTTCAAACAGAGAAAATGCCTTCAAAAGCTGGCTTATGGAATGATTCTTTTCACTGCGCTCCGCGTGAAGCTTGTATAATTTCTCTTTTCTTTTTAATTTCTCCTCAGAGGAGAGCGAATCGTCTGAATCTATCTGGTGTATCCCCTCGGTGATGTCCGGAAGGACAAAAAGCGCCTGATCCTCCGGCGAAAGAACCGATCTTCCCATCTCATTTAAATTGATGCTATTCTCCCTTTCATCGATGGAGAAATACAAAAGGTCATCTAACTCATACAGTTTTTTGTCTCGCATGAAATCCAACTCTGTCCGGCTGATCAACTTTTTGACCCCCGGCTCCTTACTTAGTTTCATCAACCTTTTGTTCTTGGGAGCACCCCTCTGGGCGATCAAAAGCTTTATCCCCGCCTCATATTCCTTTTTTCCTTTCAACAACTCCTCCCCTTCAGCTACCAGCTTATTCACCAAGGTGGCCTGTTTGCGAAACAACTGCTCCACTAACGGTCGCATTTCCGCATAGCTCTGGGTGACGTTGGAGCTTACTGGACCGGAGATGATAAGAGGAGTGCGGGCTTCATCAATTAAGACCGAATCCACCTCATCCACTATGGCATAGTTGTAACCACGCTGAACCCGATCCTCAGCCCGGATAGCCATGTTGTCTCTCAGATAGTCAAAGCCGAACTCATTGTTGGTACCATAAGTGATGTCATAATTATACTGAACTTTCCTTTGTTCGTTATCCATCTCGTTTTCGATACAACCCACAGTCAAACCCAAGAACTTATAGATCTCTCCCATCCATTCACTATCCCTTCGAGCCAGATAATCGTTTACCGTTACCAGATGGCACCCTTTACCGGTTAGAGCGTTCAGATAAAGGGGCATGGTGGCAGCCAGGGTTTTCCCTTCGCCGGTTGCCATCTCCGTGATCTTGCCCTGATGCAGGACCACCGCGCCGATGAGTTGAACGTCATAGGGCACCATATCCCACTCTATCTGGATGCCGCACACATCCCATTTCTTGCCCAAGAGCCTTCGGCAGGTCTCTTTGACCACAGCATATGCCTCCGGCAGGATCTCATCCAAAGTCTCTTGTTCGATCTCCTTTATTTCCTTCTGGATTTCCTTCATCTGTTGCAGGAGCGCTTCCCTTTGAGACCTGACCTCTGCTCTTTCCTCCTCGGAAAGCCCGTGAGTTTTCATGCCGGCGAATTCCTCTTTTAGCACATCCAGTTGTCCTTCCAACTCTCCAGTTCTCTGTTTGATTCTTTGCTTGAATTCTTCAGTCTTCCCCTTCAGTTCCTCGTCAGAGAGACTTTCGTATTGCTGGTGGAACCCGTTGATCTGCTCCACCATGGGTTGGATCTTCTTTACGTCTCTGTCATGCTTGGAGCCAAATATCTTGGTAACTAAATTGGGACTCATTTACCTTACTCCCTACAATGAATTCTTCGCCTTTTATCATTTTCTACGTATCAGACCGACACTTTATGAAAGATATACAACTTCCTTGCGGATGGCAACTATAATTTGATGGGGAAGATATGAAAGGAAATTTTGTTTATATTTTCAGCTTTTTTATCGTAGAAAGATAAAAATTTGCTCAATAGCTCAACTTGTTAAAACATCTGACTATGGAGCAGACGGTTGTGGATTCGAACCCCTCTGGGTTCAGTTTTTCATGGCCTGAAGGTTTTACCTCACCTCCTTTGTTCCCTTCTCCATTTCATGGAGAGGGGTTCACCCTGAAGGGATTTCCCTCGATCCTGAGATCTTCGGGATCGAAGGACACCCTGAAGGGGAGATAGGAGGTGAGGTTAACTGAAATGAAAGAAAAATAAGCACACTATGAAACCAACTAAGATTAATTCATCCAAATACCGAAGTGAATTTCCTTTCACCGAGCGTGTCATCTTCCTCAATCATGCCAGCTTTGGACCGCTTCCCCAAAGAAGCTGGAATGCCACCGAGGAATATTACAAATGCTTACGACTGGAAAAGATAGAAAATATGGATAAGGTAGCTTTCAGGAAACTGGATGAAATTAGGGTTTTGATAGCAGACATGATAAGGGCAAATCCTGAAGAGATCGCCTTTGCCTCCAATACCTCCTACGGATTGAATGTCGCCGCCTGGGGCTTGGGTTTGAAGCCCGGGGACAAAATTCTTCTTTCCGATGTGGAGTTCCCTGGCAATACATACCCCTGGACTAATCTAAAACAAAAGGGGGTAATTATAGAATTTGTCCCGAATAGAAATAGATGTTTCGACATGGATAACTTCGTCAAAGCTATTGACACAAAAACTAAAGTCTTATCCTTAAGCTATGTGCAGTTCTTCAATGGATTCAAAAACGATTTGAAGACCATCGGAGAAATCTGTGAGGAGAAGGATATCTTCTTTGTGGTGGATGGGATTCAGGGGATAGGTTGCCTAAATGTGGATGTCAAAGAATGCAAGATCGACCTTTTGGCATGTGGAGGTCAGAAATGGCTTCTCTCTTCTTTGGGGACGGGATTTTTTTATCTCTCCTCCCAGGCTAAAAGGAAGATAAAGCCCTCCTTTTTTGGCTGGATGGGCGTAGATTGGAAACTGAATTTTTCTGATCTTTTTAAATTTGATCTTCCGCCTTTCCCGTCAGTTAGGAAATTTGAGATAGGAACATATCCTTATTCACTGATCTGGACAATGCACTCTTCGTTGAAATTGCTTTCGGAGGTGGGGATAAAGAATATCGAAAAGCACAACTTAGCTTTGCTGGATTTGTTAATAGATCATTTGAAGAAGAATTATCAGATAAAAAGCTCTCTTGACACTAACCACCGCTCCTCCATTCTCTCCTTTTCCGGGAAAAACACAAAATACTTATACCAACAGTTGCGCAAGAACAACATAATAGTCAGCTACCGGGAAGGAAGCATAAGGGTGGCACCACATTTTTATAATACCTCAGAAGAGATGAAAAGACTGATTGAAATTTTAGATTAGAATCATTCCGGGAACAAACAAATTATTCTCTCCGTAAATATATTTGTGCAAATTTTAAAAGGAGAAACATATGCCGATGCATACTTTTTATAACAGATTCAAAAAGTTAGCGCTCATTTTAGCCATAACTGTTGGTTCGCTTTTTGTAGGAACCATCCATGCAGAGAACTTGGCTTTGGAGGAGGGCAAGAGACTTTTTGATCAGGAAGAATTTGAACAGGCAAAAGACGTTCTATTAAAGGTGGTGGAAAAAGAACCTGAAAATGCGGAGGCAAATTTCTTTTTGTGCAAAACCTTTTTGATCCTAAACGATCATGACAAATCCATCAAATATGGAAAGAAGGCGGTCAAGCTGAATGACTCCGTCTCAGAATACCATCTCTGGTTGGGTCAAGCTCACGTAACTCAGGCACAGAAGGGCAGCAAGTTGAAGGCTATTTTCCGGGCGAGAAGGGCAAAAAAAGAATGGGAGAAGGCGGTTTCTGTGGATTCCACTAATGTGGAAGCCCGTCTTGCTTTGGCGCAATATCTGCTGATGGCTCCGGGAATTGCCGGTGGAGATAAAGGCAAAGCAAAAAAGCATATAGAGATTATCCAGGAGATAGATTCTCTTTTCGGTGCCATAGCCTGGTCTTTTTACTGGCGGAGAGAGAAAGATACGGTTAAAGTGGAAAATTATCTCAAACAAGCTGTTCGATTGGACACCACCTCGGATCATACTGCCACATACCTATGGGGCATCTTCCTGCAGGATCAAAAAAAGTATTACCAGGCGGCAGAGGTTTTTGAAAAGCTCTTCCGACAATATCCCGATGAAATGGTTGCCTTATATCAGGTGGGACGAGGCTACGTTCTTGCCGAAGACAGCCTGGACAAAGCGGAGAGGTGCTTTAAACAATATCTTCAGGTTGAGCCTAAAAGGAATACTCCGAGTTGGGCGGCGGCTCATTGGAGGCTGGGCATGGTTTATGACCTCCAAGGAAAAAGAGATTTAGCCATTGCTGAACTGGAGGAAGCAGTGCGTCTTGACCCCAAAAGCAAAGAATTCAAAAAGACGTTAAAAAAGGTGAAGAAGAAGAAATAAAGCGCTGGTTGTTTTCTTGATCCCGGAGAGTAAGTACCCTTGCCCGCCAGATTCTATGACCACTGATATGGCTGTGTTGTGAGCTTTGTCAACCTCACCTCTGTATATTATGAATGAGAATATTGATCTCTGATAAGGAAAGAGATAAATTATAAAAAGAAGCTTTGTCCGCCCGCCCTCAAGAAAGCGGACAAAGCTTAGGGGAGTTTAGAAGTAAAGAAAGGGAATGACATCTCTTTATTCCTCAAAATTCATGCCAACACACAAAAAACAAACTTCACCTTTGGGGACTGTGCTAACTTGTTGAAATTATTAAAGTTCCTGTCTACGCTCAAAACAGAGAAAAGAGACAGAAATGATTTACCGCAATTTTCTGCGCCGGGAAGAGCAAGACTTTTATCGGTTCGTTTTTGTAATTTATTAAACAACACCATATTACATTCAACGCAGACAGCTACGGCTTTAAAGCAAGCTCCCAAAAATTGTTTGCCTCACCCTTTAGAGAATTTGTTCACTGATATGTGTTAATTAATCTTTTGAATCTCGTTTGACGTTGGCGATGTTGGTATCGAATCTTGAAGGTGGGTGTTCGACGCTGGAAAGTTTCACCAAACGAAAAAAAGTCTTGGTCATCAAGTTTCTATATGAGTTTCCCCGTCGATCACCGAAAAGTCGAGTGTAGGTCGGATATGTCCCCAAATGGGGACTATCCGACTCATTATCTAATGCGATGCATCAAGAGAGCTTGTCTGCCTGTCTTGGCGTCGGATTTCCGTAGCAATAAAGGCAGTTGTGATAACAGGCAAACCACTTTCCGATATCGACGGATTTGGTGCAGTGACAGTTTTCTCTTTGGCTTTTGTCCTTGGCTTTCGAGCATGATTCCTTCAAAGGATGAAGCTCACTCAAAGTCGCCCCGTCAATGCAACCTTTGAAGGTTAAATCTGGAAGCACGCAGGTGGAAAGCTCCATCCCTAACTTTTCTGTTCGGGGGATCATCTTGTTTTTGATGAAATCAACGATTTCTTCTATCTGATGATGCACAATTCTAAAGCTATTTTGCTTGAGTCTTCTTTCCACCTTTTGGTAAAGAGTCACATAAGAGACGATAACTCTTTTTATCCCCAAAAGGTGCGCCTGAGTGAGTATTTCCCCGAATAGATTTATATCAATATTGGAGATGCGGATTTTGTCCTGATAGATCACATCTATTAACGGATCATAACGAATAGCCAATCTTCGGGAAGAACCCAGAAAATCGATGATTTTGGGAAGCTGTTGGAAAACCCGGTCTTTTGTTGGCGCCTGTGGCTCCAAAGCTGTCCCCCCTAATCCAGTCACAGTGAGGAGAACGTAAATCTGATCCAACTTCTTCAAAAATCTGCTCAATTTAAGATGAGTGAGCATATTTTGAGGATTTTTTGTCCAGATGACTAACGTGTGTATGTTTTCTTCTCCGATCTCTTCCAATCTCTTGACCATGAAATCCGGGTAGAAGGTAACTAAGTCCACCCGGCGACTGGCAGAGATAACCTTCTTGTAATGACGTGTTCTGTCCATCTTTATCTTGAGAGTTAACTCTGAGTTTCTCCTTTACTCATTATTTACACATCTTCTAAAATTCAAAAAAAGCACGATAGCCTTAAAAGTCAAGATAGTAATGGAGGCGAAGGACTTCGCTTTGGCGGGATAATCCGTATGGAATCCATAAGGAACAATAGTCCCCCGAAACAATAGACCAACCAGTGGCTTACAATAAAGCTACACACGTTCGGACAGGGGCTTTTCCTTAAGGATGGCACCTCTGTCCATAAAGCTGGGGTGGGGGTTCAAGGGGCTGTTGAAAAACCTTTTCGGCAGGGCTAAATGCCCTTCAGGGT